>JAEYYJ010000225.1 GCA_023430845.1 Pseudomonadota bacterium | reverse complement strand
AACACTGCGCCGGTCGATGCCGTACCCTACGACATACCTGTGCCTGTACCGCCTGAGATGACCCATGCTCAACGGGCAACTGTCGAGATGGCTTCTTTGCTATTCCGTATTGCCCAACGCTCTGACGGCCGTGTGCGCATTGCCCGCTCGGTCGCCGATATCCGCGCAGCAAAGGAAGCTGGCGCACATGCGCCGGTGCTTCACATAGAAGGCTGCGAGGCGCTCGACGCCGATTTCAAGATGCTGGACGTGCTCTATGCTGCCGGGCTGCGCTCGCTCGGCCCAGTGTGGAGCCGATCCAACATCTTCGGCCACGGCGTGCCATTTCGCTATCCTTCGTCGCCGGACACAGGCGATGGCCTTACTGATCTCGGCAAGGAGCTGATCAAGCGCTGCAACGAGATGCGCATTCTGATCGACCTTTCGCATATGAACGAGAAGGGATTTTGGGACATCGCCAAGCTCTCAAATGCCCCCCTGATCGCGACACATTCCAACGCCCACGCACTCTGCGCCTCGTCGCGCAATCTGACAGACAAACAACTCGCGGCCATACGAGAGACGGGCGGTTTGGTCGGCGTCAACTATGCGGTGAGTTTCCTAAGAACGGACGGCCGCCGCATAGCCGCCACGCCGCTCGACACCGTCGTCGATCACATCGCCTACTTGGTAGACCGCCTCGGCGATGATGGTGTCGCTCTCGGCTCGGACTTCGATGGCGCTATGATTCCAGAGGGAATCCAATCGGCGGCCGGTCTCCCAAATCTAGTGGCCGCAATGCGCGCGCGCCAATTCGATGACGGGCTGATCGAGAAGATCTGCTTCGAGAATTGGATGCGCGTGCTGGTTCGGACCTGGGGAGAATAGGGACGAGCGTTCAGCGGCCGCAGGGACCATGGCGATGCCGTCGCCGGCGACGCGCACGCCGGCGTAGCTTCTGTACCAGTGCACTATTGGCTCTATTGCAGCTTCAGCCCACTGGCCGAAGTATTGCGATCAGTCTCGGAAAATGCTCGCGGCCCCAGTAGAGATCACCGTCGTCGAGGAGAATGCTCGGGACACCGAAGACGCCGGCCGCCTCGGCGTCGGACTGCACCTTTGCCAGCAGATCGCGCCCCTCTGCGGCGGCGTAGGCCGCGAAATCTGCTGCGTCGGCGCCACACTCGGCGAGGAGCGCCGTCAGGACGGGAATGCTCTCGATGTCGAGCTCGCGCTTCCAGAAGCGCTCGAAGACGCGATCGTGATAACAGCGGAAGACGCCACGCTCCTTGGCGTACAGCATTCCGATATTGGCGAGCGAGGAATCCCAGATCTTCCGCGTGCCGCGGATGGTCAGGCCGAGCCGGTTCGCTTCGCGGCGGCAGTCCATGTAGCTGTACTTGACGCGCCGCCACTGGTGCGCGTTGCGGCTCGCTTCGAGGACGCTGCCCTGCTCGTCGAGCTTGGCGCTGCCGAGATAGGCGGGAATGTCGAGCGTATAGGGAAGCCAGTCGACCTCGACGCCCGTCTCGTGCGCGAGCTCGTAGACGAGATCCTTGGCGAGATAGGCGTAGGGGCTCTTGTAGTCCGAGAAAACCTGGATCGTTCGCTTCGTCATGACGTGCGCCTTCCACTCATGGCGCGCTCGAAGACCTCACCCTGATCCTCGCCCGCGCGCAGCAGGTATTTCTGGATCTTCTGGCTCGGCGTCTTCGGCATCTCGCGCCGGAACTCGATGAAGCGCGGCACCCAGAAGCGGGGCATATGCTCGTCGCAGAAGGCCCACAGAGCGTCCGCGGTCGCGCTTTCGCCCTCGCGCAGCACGACGACCGCCTTGACCTCGTCCTCGCCGAGCTCGGAGGGCGCGGCAATCACCGCGCATTCGAGGATCGCGGGATGGCGGTTGAGCGTGGCCTCGACCTCGGAGGAGGATATGTTCTCGCCGCGCCGACGGATCGAATCCTTCTTGCGGTCGACAAAGTAATAGTAGCCGTCGTCGTCGGCGCGGGCGTTGTCGCCGGTGTGGAACCAGAAGTTCCGGAAGGCGTCGAGCGTCGCCTCGGGGCTGTTGTAGTACGCCGAGAGCATCGCGAAGGGCCGCTTCGGGCGGACGAGAATCTCGCCGACCTCGCCGACGGCGACCGGCTCGTCATTCTCGTTGGCGATCATGACGTCGAAGGTCGCGCTATTCGGCTTGCCGCAGGAGTCCTTGCGCCGCTCGCCGCCCGGCGGCGTGACGGTGACGATGCCGGTTTCGGTCGCGCCATACACCTCGACGATCTTGCAGTTGAAGCGGCGCTCGAAGGCCTCGCTGACCTTGGCGAAGTAGAAGCGGCGGGCCGGCTGGTCGGTATCGTCGGGACGGGGCGGCTGCTTGAGCAGGATCGGCACCATGGAGAAGATGCCGTGCGCGACGTCGGCCTCGTATCTGCGGACGTCATCCCAGAAGCCGGAAGCGGAAAAGCGCGGCACGATCGCGATGCGGCCGCCGTTGATGATGGCCGGCACGACGCCGAGCCAGGATGCCACCGCGTGGAACAGCGGCATGCAGGTGTAGATCGACTGGCCTTCGGCATAGTCCGTCGAGACGATCCAGTCGCGCGCGAAGGTGATGACGTGCGCGTGGCTCGCGAGCACGCCCTTCGAGGGGCCGGTCGTTCCCGAGGTGAAGCTGATGGCAAGCGGGTCCGACGGGGTGATCTCGATGCCGGGATCGCGATCGGATGCGCTCATGACATCGGCGAGCGTCGAGATCGTGACGTCGGCGCCGAGGGTGCGCGGCGCGTCGGCCATCGGTGTCGTGAGGATCACATGGCGAAGCCGCGGCAGATCGGCGGCGACGGCTGCCAGCCGCTCGACGAAATCCGGATCGATGACAATGTGCGATACATCGGCTTTGCCGAGCTGATAGCGGAGAATATCGCCCTTATAGTCGGTGTTGATCGGCACATAGACGGCACCCGTACGTGCCGCGCCGAGCCAGGCATCGACGAAACCGGGTCCGTTCATGGCCATGATCGCGATCCGGCTGTCCTTGCCGGCACCGAGGGCGGCGAGACCGTTGGCGGTGCGGTTGGCGCGCCGATCCGCCTCGGCGAATGTCTGGATGCGGTCCTGGAACTGAAGGAACGGACGATCGCCGTGACGCTCGGCGGCGGCGCGCAGGAGGTCGCCGAGAGTGAAGGGCTCGCACTTCATATCGGGCATGGCGTGCCTCCTTGCGGCCTGACTAGGCCGCCTTGCGCCGAGGCTCTAGCAGGCGAAAGGCGCCGAGGACGTCGTCCAGCGACGCGTCGGGGAGACGGTCGACGAACCGCTCCAGCATGTCGAAGGCCTGCGGCGGCACGCCCTGCTCGGCGCCGATGCGGCGTACGAGTTTCGAAACGCCGGCGCGGTCGTAATTGTAGTCCTCCGTCGTCATGCGCTGGTCACGCACGAGACGGCGCCCGTCCTCGGTCTCGACTTCGATGACGGCGCTCAGAATGGGCACGTCGGCATCGGCGACGAGCGAGATGCGGCCGACGAGGCCGTTCACCGCCGGATCGTCGTAGGTTGTCATGCGTTTCATGTCCGGAATGCCGTGCAGCAGCGTCGCGGCAATGCAGAAGGGAATGCTCATCAACGTGCCGGAGATCGTGCTGAACGGCCCGACGGCATCCATGCCCGCATAGCCGCACTCGTAAGGGTTCATGCGCACTTTGACGCTTTTGACCTTCGCCGTGCCGAGTTCCTTGCGCAGCTCCAGGGCACCGGTCACCGGCGTCTGATTGAAGGCGCACACGGGGAAGGGCTTGAAGGTCACGCGATGAATGAACCATTCCTTGCCGAGCGATCCGGCGAGGGTTTCGACGTCCGGCTCGGTGCGGCTGAAGGCGCGGATGAGGCCGGCCTTGCCTTCGAGCGCATGGGGTGCCGAGACGGACCCGGCACGCGCGAGCTCGGCGGCAGCGAGACCGTTGCGGCCGATGAGTCCCGGTTGATAGCGCCACTCGTCCGTGCCGTCGACGAACGACTGGAGTACGCCGCCGGTGAAGGACACAGCATTGGCGAGGGCGGCTGCGGTACGCTCGGCATCGAGGCGGAGCAAGCGGCTTGCGGCCGCGGCGGCGGCGATGGTGCCGTAGGTGGCGGTCGAGCGGAAGCCTGCGGGGGTCGTATTGATGGCATGAGCCTTTTCGAGGAGCCCGCCCGCCTCGTAGCCCGCGACGAGTGCCGGGATCAACTCGGAGAGCGGCGCGCGGCGCGTCTCGATCATCGCGGTGAGCAACGGCACGAGGATGGTGCCGAAGTGCGCGGCGCCGGAGGAGTCCTCCTGGGCGCGACCGTGAAAGAGCGCCGCATTGGCGAGGCAGGCGCCGCCGATCGTCGTGCGGCGTCCGTCGGCGAGCATGGTCGCGCCGTTCGCGACCTCGCCGTCGAGTGCGAGCGCGGCCGCGCGGGCGACAGACGCATAGGGCGTGTCGTGGCAGTCGAGACCCATGCCATAGGCATTGAGCAGGCACGCCCGCGCCTTCTCGACCACCTCGGGGGGCAGGGTGCGCGTGTCGAGGGCGGCGGTGAAGCGGGCAACGTGTGTCGCGAGCGTCGTCATGGCTATCCTCCTCGCTTGGCGGTGGCCCGTCCGGCGCCGGCGTCACATCGCCAGGTAGCGCTTGCGGACCTCCTCGTTGGCCTTGAGGCCGGTGATCGTGTCGCGATAGACGATCGCGCCTTTGTCGATGACCACTGCATCATCCGCAACGCCGAGGCAGAAGTGCATGTTCTGCTCGGCAATGAGCGTCGTGGCGCCTGTCGCACGAAGAGTCTTGAGCAGATCGCCGATGCGCGCCACGACGATTGGCGCGAGACCCTCGCTCGGCTCATCGAGCAGGAGCACGATCGGATTGCCCATGAGCGTCCGCGCGATCGCGAGCATCTGCTGCTCGCCACCGGAGAGCCGCCCACCCATCCGATAGCGGAGCGGTTCGAGCAGCGGAAACACCTCAAACACGCGCTTTAATGACCAATCGTCCTGGCCATTGGGGCCTTTCTTGGCGCCGATCTCCAGGTTTTCCTCAACCGTATGCTCGGGGAAGATCTGGCGATCCTCCGGCACGAAGCCGATGCCCGTGCGCGCAATGACATGCGGCGCGCGACCGGCAACATTCGCCCCGGCGACCTCGACTACGCCACGACGCGGCGGCGCTACGCCGGCAATGGCCTTCATGGTCGTGCTCTTGCCAGCTCCGTTGCGGCCGAGCAGCGCGAGCGTTTGCCCCTGCTTGAGCTCCAGGCCGACGCCGAAAAGGATCTGGCTCTTGCCGTAGAAGACGTCGAGGCCATCGACGCGAACGATCGGGCTGGCGCTCATACTGCGGCCTCCGCGTGGCTCGTACCGAGATAGGCTTCGATGACCGCCGGATTGGTGCGGATCTCGTCGGGTGTACCCTCGGCGAGCAGCCGGCCATAACAGAGCACCGAGATTTTCGGCGCGATCTTGAAGACGATATCCATATCGTGCTCGATGAAGATCAGCGTGAGCTTCTCGCGGTCCCAAAGCTCATGTACGCGCTCGATCATACGCCAGCGCTCATCGGGTCCCATGCCAGCTGTCGGCTCGTCGAGCAGCAACACCTTGGGATCGAGGACCAGTGCGAGCGCGATGTCGAGCAGCTTCTGATCGCCGTGCGAAAGATTTGCCGAGGTCACCCCGAGCTTCTCGGTAAGACCCAGCATCTCGGCAACTTCATGCGTGCGATCGCGCATCTCGGGGAGCGGGAATCGGTGCGTGATGTTCTGTGCGCGCCGGCGATGCGCCGTCACGGCCCCAAGCAGGCTCTCTTCAACGGTGAGCGTCGGAAAGATGCGCGCAACCTGGAAGGCGCGGCCAATGCCTGCATCGATGATCTGGGCCCGCGAGCGGCCGATGAGGTTTTCACCGTTGAAGGTAACCGAGCCTTTGTCCGGCGTGAGGCCACCACTGATGAGATTGAAGAACGTGCTCTTGCCGGCGCCGTTTGGGCCGATGATCGCCGTGAGCGAGCCCGTCGGGAAGGCGATGTTCACGTCCGAGATGGCCGCGACACCTCCGAAGGATTTGAAGAGACCTTTGACCTCGAGCATGGCGTCAGTTCCCGCTCCTGGTGCTGGCCTCTCGGCGCGCGCGGAACCAATCCGCGACGAAGTCCGTCACGCCCTTCCGCAGGCCAAGCGCGAACAGGAGAATGACGGCGCCGAGAAAGAGGCCGTGATGCTCGGTGCCGCGTGTGATTACGTCATTCAGAAGCGAAAGGATCAGCGCGCCTACGGCCGGACCGATGAACGTCGAGAGCCCGCCGAGCATGATCATGAAGATGCCTTCACCCGACATCGTCCAGTTGACGAACTCCGGGTAGGCGCCTGAGACGAAGAGCGCCATGACCATGCCGCCGAGCGAGCCGAACACGCCGGCGATCACGAAGGCCGTCAGCTTGGCACGGAAGACGTTGATGCCGAGGAAGGTCGCGCGCTCGGTATTGTCGCGGATCATGCGCAGTGTGTAGCCGAAGGGGGATTCGACGATCTGGCGCAGGATCAGCAGACCGATCACCATGACCGTGACAGCGAATGCGTAACGGTGCGACTCGATCGACAAGTCGATGCCGAGGAACGGCGGGCGCGGGATGCCGCCCATGAGGCCTTGATCGCCGCCCGTCAGCGGGACCCAGGCGATCACAGTACTGTAGAGCAGCATCTGGAAGGCGAGGGTGATGAAGGAGAAATAGATATCCTTCAATCGAATGCTGATGGCGCCGACCACGAGCCCCAGGAGCGCACTCGAGACGATCGTGATGAGAATCGCCGTCGGGATCGAAACGCCGAGTCGCTGCATGGAAAGGCCAAAAGCATAGGCCCCGAAGCCAAAGAACATGCCATGGCCGAACGAGACCATGCCCGTGTAGCCGACGAGCAGGTTCAGTGATGTTGCGAAGAGCGCGAAGGCCGATACGCGGATCACCAGATCGTTGATCATCCTGCTCGGCCAAATGTACGGCAGAAGGAGCAGGACGATCAGGGCCACCGCAGCGATCGAAAGGTCGCGGGCGAGATTGGGGCGGGTCGACAGCATGATCTCAACCCTCCTTACCGAGCAGTCCGCTCGGCTTGAGGATGAGGATCACTGCCATCAGCAAGAACATCAGCCCCTCGACGAACAGAGGAAAGCCGATCGAGCCGAATGAGCGCACGAGGCCGATCAAGACTGAGCCAAGCAACGCGCCGGCGATCGATCCCATGCCGCCGATGACGGTAACAATGAAAGACTCGATGAGGATCGAGAAGCCCATGCCCGCGGTCAAAGATCGGACCGGCGCGGCGAGGCCGCCCGCCAAGCCTGCGAGCATGCCGCCGAGGACGAACACGCCGCTGTACACGAGCCCGGTGTTGATGCCGAGTGCCGAGACCATGCTCGGATTGACTGCCGCTGCGCGAACGACCGTACCGAACCTGGTGCGCGTAATAACCAGATAGAGGACGGCCGATATGACGAGCGTGACAATGATCAGGAAGAGGTAGAACACCGGAACAATGCCGCCGGCGATGAAGAGCGGTGGCTTCTGGAAGGCAGTGGCCATGCCCATCGACTTGAATTCCGGACCCCAGATGATCTTCACGGCATCATCGAGGATGAGGATGAAGGCGTAGCAGACCAAGAGCTGCATGAGCACGTTCGAGCCGTATACTTTGCTCATGAAGAAGCGCTCGAATATCAGCGCGAACAACCCGACGCCGATCGCTGCCGCCAGAACAGACAGGACATAGCTGTCTGTAATCCCGTTCACGGTGTACGCGAGGTACGCACCAAGCATGTAGAACGAGCCGTGCGTGAAGTTGACGACCTTGAGCACGCCGAAAATGAGAGTGAGCCCGGCTGCCACAAGGAAGAGCAGCATCCCGATGATGAGGCCGCTCGTCGTCTGGGTGACGAGGCAGGAGGTGGACGTCAGGCAGTCCATGAGTGCGGCGAGATTCAAGCGTCACCTCGGCGGTGGTCTGATCTAAATCGCTCGCAGGGCCAAGGACACTGCCCCGGCCCTGCGATGGTAACTCCGATCGAGCGCAAATCAGGTGTAGTTATTGCGCTTCTTCCACTCTGCCTCGAGCTTCAAGATCGTATCCCAGTTCGCGCCGGTCACCTGCGGGACGTAGGGCTCATCCGAAATCGTAGTTCCCCAGCCGATCGCGTAGCCGATCACAGTCTGATCGTCGGCGCGCATGGTGACCGTGCCGTCGGTGCCGAACGGGCAATCGATCTTCAGCCCGCGCATCGCTTCGGCGATCTTCTTGCCGTCGGCTGAATTCGCTTTCTTTGCGCCTTCCGCGATGAAGTGTATGCCGACCCAGTTCTCCCACGACCAGTTGGTGGGATACTCCTTGAAACGTGCGCGATACTCGTCACCCCAAGCAGCATTTTGCTTAGTGTTCGGATAGGTCTTGATGTAGCGCGTAGCGGAGTGAATGCCCTTAGGCAGGTTCTTCACGGCCGTCAGGACGGTATAGTCCGCCATGTTGATCGCGAAGACTTCCATCTGTGAGAAGAGGGCGTAGATGCTCGCCTGATCGACCCACGACGTGAGATCTCCACCCCAAAGTGCAGAGTAGAGTGCTTGCGGCTTGCTCTGCAGGACGCGGGTGATGACTTCGGTATAGTCAGGCTGGAACAGCTTCGGCCAGGCTTCGGTGGTAACTTCTGCCTGAGGGTAGAAGTGCTTCAGATACTCGATGAAGAGCTGCGTGTTGTCGCGACCGTACGCATAGTCGGGCGAACACGTAGCCCAGCGATTGATCTTTTTTGCCTTGGCGATTTCGGCGGCGTAGGCACCACTCACCACGGCATCATGAATACCCTGACGGCACGAGCGGAAGGCGAGCGGAATGCGGATCTTGGGATCGGCTGTCAGCGAGGATGCCTCGGAGTTTGTGTGCATCACGAGCACACCGAGATCCTTAGCGACTTCTTGCACAGCGAACGACCCGGATGACGCTTCCCCGTCGAGCAGGATCTCGCAGCCATCGCTGTTCACGAGTTCGCGGGCGACGCGCGCTGCTTCCTGCGGTTGCCCCTTCGAGTCGCGAATGACCATCTCGATCTGACGGCCAGCAAGACCGCCAGCCGCGTTGATCTTCTCGACTTCCATCTGGACGGCATTGCGCGACGACGTGCCGAGCTGTGCGACGCGACCCGAGAGGATCGTCGGCATGCCGATGCGGATGACCTTGTTCTGCGCCGCGAC
Source organism: Pseudomonadota bacterium (assembly GCA_023430845.1). GTDB lineage: Bacteria > Pseudomonadota > Alphaproteobacteria > Rhizobiales > Hyphomicrobiaceae. Next base: position 14,440 of record JAEYYJ010000225.1, on the reverse strand, counting down.
GATGTTGGGCGCGAAAATCGTCGCTGCGGCACCGGCTGCGACGCCCTTGATTACTGTGCGGCGATCGATATCGACGCGCTTGCGAGCCATGGGTTTTCCTCCTGAGTGATTTCAACCTGTGTGACCTGACGGGCCAGTCTTGTTGTTGGCCTGAGTGTGCTTCAGGCGATCGAGCATCGTCAAGGTGATCTACGACTCATGATTCATGTTCGCCGTCCTTCTTTCGTGAGGCTGCGCCCATCGCATAGATGGCCTGGGCCGTGGCGATCGGATCGGCCTCGTTGCTCTGCCGGTGGACCGCGATGCTGACGTGAACGGCGTCGCCGCCGGACTGCGCTCGCGCCACGGCCACGAGGCCATCGGTGTCGTCGACGACCTGCGGAAAGGCTGTGGACAGGCTCAGAAGGCGCGACGGCGCTGCGCCGAGATCGGCGGCGGCGGCACTCGCGGCAGCCTCGACGAGCTTCAGGAGAATGCCGCGCCGCACGGTGCCCGAAGCGTCGAGGCAGGCTCCGGTCGGTTCGAGCTCGATGCGGGTTTCGCCAGGACTTGCGGCGGCCGTTCGGAAATTGGCGGCGTCGCTCAGTACGGTGCTGTCGGCGGGTTGTGCGTGACGGCGCGGTCGGCGCGTGCGCCCGTTCGTGCCACCGTGCTTCATGCCGCCAGTCAGGAGCTTCATGTACGCGCGATCGACCCAGGTGGGCAGGCGGCGCGCGCGTCCGTCGCGATAGATGTAGCGGTAGCTGAGGTAGTTGCGTGCCGCGAGCAGGCTGTAGATGATCACCTCGAGCTCGCGCTCCTCGAAGCCGGGCAGCTCGCCCTTGGCGTGACTGCGCGAGAGGGCGCGCATGTAGCCATCGGCCATGTTGCGCATGTGGTCGTGATAGGCCTTCGGCGCGAACGTCTCGGCCTCGTTCAGAATGCGGTAGAATTCGGGGCGCTCGGCGAGGAAGTCGAAGAAGGCGCGAAAGCCCGTCTCCTCGCGCTCGAAGCTACCGCTCTCGCCGGCTATGCGCTGGCGAATGAAGTCTAGAAGCTCGGTGCCGAGCTCGGGCAGCAGGTGGTCGAAGAGATCCTGCTGCGAGGCGAAGTAATTGTAGAAGGTGCCCTGGGCGATCTCGGCGAGAGCGGTGATCTTGGCGACCGAGGCATTGGCGTAGCCTTCGGCGCCGACGACTTTCGCCGCGGCATCGATCAGCTTCCGGCGCGTCTCGATGGCGCGATCGGCCCGCCGCCGCCGGCCGGGGGGCGTTTCGACGGCCACCTCGGACGTCTCCGCGGATTTCTTCTCGAGCATCGCCGACCTTGTCATGCCCTAGCGATAGCGCGGCGGCGCGCTGGTCGCAACAGAATACGAATCGTGGCTCATTGTTCATTTTCCTTGACAGCGCCGACGGCCGATGCCGACAATAGCGCGGTTTTCGTGCGAAAGCGGGAGGGTCGGCGGTTGACGGCGGCGGACAGCGCTTCATCCTTGGACCTCCTGCGGACCATGCGCCTCGTCCGGGAGGCGGAGCTGCGTCTCGCCCAGCTTTTCGCGGACGGCGAAGTGCCGGGATTCATTCATCTGTCGGTCGGGCAGGAGGGCGTGGCGGCAGGAGTCTGTGCCGCACTCGAACCTGCCGATACGCTCGCCTCGAACCATCGCGGTCATGGACATGCGCTGGCGAAGGGCCTCGACCTCGATCGTTTTTTCCTCGAAATCATGGGCAGGGCAGAAGGCATGTGCAAAGGCCGCGGCGGCTCGATGCACGTCGCGGATGCGTCTGTCGGAATGCTCGGTGCGAACGGCATTGTCGGGGCGGGACTGCCGATCGCGGTCGGGAGTGCGCTGGCGCATCAGGTGAAGAAGAGCGGTGCGGTGGCAGCCGTCTTCTTCGGCGATGGCGCGCTCGCCGAGGGCGTTATGCACGAGAGCTTCAATCTCGCGGCCATCTGGCGCCTGCCGGTGCTGTTCGTGTGCGAGAACAACGGTTGGTCCGAATTCTCCCCGACATCCCGCCAGCTTGCAGCAACGCCGACGGCGCTCGCCGAGAGCCACAAGATCATCGCGCGCTCCGTCGACGGCAACGACGTCGTCGCCGTGCACGAGGCGGCGCGCGCGCTGGTCGCCGCGATCCGCGACGGGGGTGGGCCGCGGTTCCTCGAATGCCGCACGACGCGCGTGCGCGGTCACTTCGAAGGTGACCCGCAGAAGTATCGCGATTCAGCCGATGCCGCGCGCAGCGACGACGATCCGATCGGACGGCTCGAGCGCCGGCTGGCGGCGGAGGGCGTGCCGGCATCCGACATCGAGAGTGCGGCGCGCGAGGCCGTCGCTCGCGTAGACGCCGCGGTCGCGCGGGCGAGATCGGGAACGGCGCCCGAGTTCGGCGCGGCGTTGCGCGATGTGTACGCCGAGGCGGGAGCGGCGCCATGAGCGAGATCCGCTTCGGCCAGGCCATCAACCGCGCGCTTGCCGATGCCATGGCGGGTGACGAAACGGTCGTCGTCTTCGGCGAGGATGTGGCGGCGCCGGGCGGGCCTTTCGGCGTCACGCGCGGCCTGCTCGATCGCTTCGGCGCCGAGCGGGTGCGCGACACGCCGATCTCGGAGGCGGCGATCGTCGGCGCGGCGGTCGGGGCGGCGATGAGTGGGCTGAAGCCGGTCGTCGAGATCATGTTCATGGATTTCGTGACGCTGGCCATGGACGCGCTCGTCAATCAGGCGGCGAAAGCGCGTTTCATGTTCGGCGGACAGTATGCGCTGCCGATGGTCGTGCGGCTGCCGCATGGTGGCGGCATCAATGCGGGGCCGCAGCACTCGCAATGCCTCGAAGCGTGGCTCGCGCACGTGCCCGGACTGAAGGTGGTGTGCCCGGCGACGGTCGCCCATGCCTATGCGCTGACACGGGCGGCGATCGCCGATCCCAATCCGGTGATCCTCGTCGAGAACAAGAGCCTCTATGCCATGAAGGGCGAGCTGCCCGAGCCGCTGCCCACAGCCGCGATCGGCAAGGCGGACACTGCGCGCACGGGGCGCGATGTCACGATCGTCACTTACGGGGCGATGCGGGACATGGCGCTCGCCGCCTCGGGAGACTTAGCGAAGGAGGGAGTCGAGGCCGAGGTGATCGACCTTCGCTCGCTCCAGCCCTGGGACGAGACGGCCGTTCTCGCCTCGCTTGCGCGCACGCACCGGCTCGTCATCGTCCACGAAGCCGTCGAGGCGTTCGGCGTCGGTGCCGAGATCGCGGCACGCATGGCCGACGTCGGATTTGACGAGCTGGATGGCCCGATCGTCCGCGTCGGCGCGCCGTTCATGCCGGTGCCGTTCGCGAAGGAGCTCGAGGCGCACTATCGTCCGCAAGCCGCGCGGATCATCGACGCCGTGCGCCGTACGCTCGCCTGAGAAATAAGGAGCGCCCATGACCACCGACGTCATCCTGACCGAGATCGCGGACGGCATTGCCGTCGTCACCATCAATCGGCCGAAGGTGCTCAACGCACTCGACATCCCGACGCTGCTGGCACTCGAAGCGGCATGGGCCGAGGTCGAGGCCGACCCGGCGGTGCAGGTCATCATCGTTACGGGGGCGGGCGATCGCGCGTTCGTCGCGGGTGGCGATATCGCGGATCTTAAGTCGCGCGACGGCCTTCGTCACTACGAGGAATTTGCCGAAATCGTACATCGCGTGTTCCGCAGGATCGAGCTCACCGACAAGCCGACGATCGCGGCGGTGAACGGCTTCGCGCTCGGCGGCGGCACGGAGCTGGTTCTCGCGACCGATATCCGCATTCTCGCGGAGAGTGCGCGGCTCGGGCTTCCGGAGATCACGCTCGGCCTCTTCCCCGGCGCGGGCGGTACGCAGCGCATCATCCGGCAGGTGCCGCTCTGCCGCGCCAAGGAGATCATGTTCACCGGCGAGCAGATCTCTGCGCAGGAGGCCGTTGCGATCGGCCTCGCCAACAAGGTCGTGCCCAAGGCGGAGGTGATGACGGCAGCGCGCGAGATGGCGGCGCGGATGGTCTCGAAGTCGCCGCTGGTGCTGAAGCTTCTGAAGCGCACGCTCAACAGCGGGGGGGAGATGCCGCTTTCGGCGGCGCTCGCGCACGAGCAAGCCATGATCGGGCTGGTGCTCGACACCGAGGATTCGAAGGAAGGATGCAGCGCGTTCCTCGAAAAGCGCGCGCCCAAATTCACTGGCCGTTGAACCATGAGCGAAGGCGCCGACCTGCTGATGCCGAAGCTCGGTCTCACGATGACCGAGGGGACAGTCGCGCGGTGGGTCGCGGCGCCCGGACAGAAGTTCGCGGCCGGCGACGTCATCGTCATCGTCGAGACGGACAAGATCGCGAACGAGATCGAGGCGCCCGCGGCGGGCGAGCTGATCGCGCAGCATTCCGCGGAAGGCGAGGTCGTGCCTGTCGGCACGCCGATCGCGCGCTGGCAACTGGACGCGGCGTCGAGCCGGCCAACGAAGGCATCAACGCAGGCCGAGGTGCCGACGCCGGAACGCGCGTATGCGGCGGATATCATGACGCGAGTCACTGCCGCAGATTCGGGCCGCATTATCGCGACGCCCTATGCGCGCCGACTGGCGCGCGAGGCATCGCTCGCCCTCGACAATGTGGACGGTTCCGGCCCGCGCGGACGCATCAAGGCGGCGGATGTCTTGCGCGCGTTGCAGGCGCGGCCTGCGACGGATGGCGCCGCATCCGCGACGACGGCCATGCAACGCGCGGCGTTTGCGGCGGTGGTACATCCAGCCGGGCTTTCGTTCGCGACCGTCGATGTCGATGTCGGGGCACTCCGCGCGCTCGATGTCCGGCTCGCGCGTGCGCAAAATCATCATTTTGAGCGCCGGGCGTACATCGCCCTTGCCTGCATCAAGGCGCTCGATAGCAGCAGCACGGACGGTGTCAGCCTGGGCTTCGCGTTGAACGGCGGTATCGGCACGCTGACGGGGGCGGCGCGGGACACGCTTTCGACAATCGCCGCGCGTCTTGCCCATCTGGAGGCAGCCGACGGCAGTGGAGACATCGCGATCTTCATCGTCGACGGGCGGGCGCGTCTGCTCGTGCCTGCCGTGCCGCAGGGCTGGCGTATGGCACTCGGCGTCGGTGGCGTCTGCGAAGTGCGCGACGGAGATGCGACGCATCAGATGACGCTGGCGCTCGTCTACGACGGCGCGATCGTGGATCATGATTTCGCGGCGCAGCTTCTGGACCGCATGGCGGCACTGCTGGAAGAACCCCTTCATCTACTGGCTGTCTGAGCCGAACGGAACGCATCATGGACTTCGATCTGACCGACGAACAGAAGATGATCTCGGAGAGCGCGCGCAAGATCGGCGACCGCTTCGGACTCGATTACTGGCGCGATCACGACAGCCGGAAGGCCTTTCCGCAGGATTTCTGGCATGCGGTGTGCGAGGCGGGGCTCTGCGGTGTCGCGCTCCCCGAAGAGCATGGGGGCAGCGGTCTCGGCATGGTCGAGATGGCGCTGATCATCGAGCAGCTTGCGGCGTCGGGCGGTGGGGCGACGGTCGGCCAGCTTTTCATGATCAACCCGATCTTCGGGGGCGTCTCCATCTCCCGCTTTGGCAGCGAGGCCATGCGCCGCGCGCTGCTGCCGAAGATTATCTCGGGCGAGATCAACTGCTGCATGGCGCTCACCGAACCGGACGCCGGGTCGAACAGCCTGGAGATCAAGACGTACGCGACGCGATCGGGGAATGGCTGGCGCCTGTCGGGCCGCAAGATATGGATCACGGGAGTGGAATCCGCGCAGAAGATGCTCGTCGTCGCGCGCACTACGAAGGTCGAGGACTCGCCGAGGCGCACGCACGGCCTGACGATGTTCATGATTGACGTCGCGCGCAGCGGGCTCACGTATGCGCCGATCGAGAAGGTCGGCACCAATACGCTCTCGGCGTGCAATGTCTTCTTCGACGATGTCGAGATCGACGGCAGCGAGCTGATCGGAACGCTCGACGGCGGCTGGTACGAGCTGCTCGACGTGCTCAACACCGAGCGCATAGTCACGACGGCCGGCCTCGTCGGCGCGGCCGATCTCGCGCTTCGCCTCGCCGTCGACTATGCGAAGGAGCGGCGTGTGTTCGCGGGCAAGCCCATAGGGAGCTACCAGGGGCTGCAGTTTCCGCTGGCGCAGAACTGGGCCGAAGTGCAATGCGCGCGACTCATGAACCTCAAGGCGGCGGCCCTCTTCGATGCGGGAAAGCCGTACGGTACCGAGGCCAACGTCGGCAAGCTCATCGCTTCGCAGGCGGCCTCTGCTGGTATCGAGCAGGCCATGCAGACCATGGGCGGCATGGGATTCGCGAAGGAGATGCACGTCGAACGCCTGTGGCGGGATGCGCGCCTCTTCCGATTTGCCCCGATTTCGGAGGAGATGATCTTGAATTTCATCGCCGCGCAGAATCTCGGGCTGCCGCGTTCGTATTGAGAGGCTGGGAGCGGTGCGATGCAGAACCTGACGAGCTTCATCCGCTTCCATGCTCGCCGCACGCCGGATGCCCTCGCTGTGATCTATGGCGAGACACGGCTCAGCTACGCGGTTCTCCAAGCACGCATCGAGAAGACCGCCGGGCTGCTCGCCGCGCGCGGCATAAACGCAAGCGATGTTGTGGCTGTCGTGATGAAGAACAGTGCGGCCTTCATCGAGCTCGCCTTCGCGACGAGCCACATCGGCGCGGTCTTCCTGCCGGTAAACTATCGACTAGCGGCCGAGGAGGTGGCCTATATTACCGGCCACGCGGGCGCAAAGCTCATCTTCGTCGATGACGAACTTGCGGCATCGGTCGCGGGTCTCGAGAACAGCATTCGGGTCGATACCGCCGCGCAGTCCGATTCGACTCGCATCGCCGCCGACGCATCACCCGCGCCGATGCACGTGACCGGACCGGATGATCTCTACCGGCTCATGTACACCTCGGGCACAACCGACAGGCCCAAGGGCGTGATGCATACGTACGGGAACTTCTACTGGAAGAATGCCGATCATGTGGTGGCGCTCGGTCTTACTGCCGCCGATCGGCTGCTTGTCACCGGGCCGCTCTATCATGTCGGCGCCTTCGATCTGCCGGGCATGGCCGTGCTCTGGGTCGGCGGCACGATCTGCATTCACCGCGAGTTTGATGCGGTCGCGGCCGTTCGATCCATAGAGAAAGAGCAATTGACGGGAGCTTGGTTTGCTCCCGTCATGCTGAGCGCGATACTCGCACATCCGGATCGCGAAAAGCATGATGTTGCCAGCATCAAGTGGGTGGTCGGCGGCGGCGAGCGAACGCCCGAGCCGCGCATTCGCGCCTTCAGGGACTACTTCACGCACGCGCGCTACATCGATGCGTACGGCCTCACCGAGTCGTGCAGCGGCGATACGATGATGGAGGGGGGGCGCGAGATCGAGAAGATCGGTTCGGTTGGTCGTGCGCTCCCGCACGTGGAGGTCGAGATCCGCGACGAGATAGGCCGCACGCTGCCACCCGGCGAAGGCGGTGAGATCTGCCTGCGTGGGCCGAAGGTGACGCGCGGCTATTGGAAGGACCCGGAAAAAACGCGCGCGTCTTTCTTCGGTGACTGGTTCCGCACGGGCGACATCGGTCATGTCGACGATGAGGGCTTTCTGTATCTGACCGACCGCAAGAAGGACATGATCATCTCGGGCGGCGAGAACATCGCCTCGTCCGAGGTCGAGCGCGTGATTTACCAGCTTCCTCAAGTGCGGGAAGCGGCCGTCATCGGACTGCCGGACGAGCAATGGGGCGAGCGGCCTGTCGCTGTCGTTGTGCTCAACGAGGGGGCCTCACTCGATCTCGCGATGCTCGCCACGCATTGCCGCGGTAGCTTGGCTGGCTTCAAGGTGCCGAAGCAATTGATCATCCGTGACCTGCTCCCGCGCAATCCCTCCGGCAAGATCCTGAAGCGAGTCCTGCGGGAGGAGCTTTCCAATTGAGGCGTCCATAGCCCCTAGGGCCACTCGAGTGCAGCAGATCCGATAGTTATTCTCTATCGCGAGGATTGCACGCTAGAAGGCGCATCGCATGCTCGCGCCTAGGGCAGCGTTAGGATGCTCGAAATTCTCGGCGGCGAGCAATTCATCGGCCACCGAAGTTCATTGGATTTCTTCTTCAGGTTGAAGCGTGAGAGTGCCGTAATCTCGCGAGTTACATCAGGATGACTTTGATAGCCACGCAACCAGTCGACGTTGAACGTGGGCGAAATGCTTCGACATTGCTTCACGCGCCTTATCAGAAGAGCCTGAAGAGATCGCTTTTAGAATGGCAAGATGCTCGCGCCCCTGCTCGTCAAACTTTCCTGGCATTCGCGCGAGGTGACACATGCGTGCACGGCGGCGCAAATCCGCGACCATTGACGCGAGCCGTGGCTTCCCTGAAGCTTCCGCGATGGTGGTGTGCAGAGCGTCGTCGTGGCGCCAGAACTCTTCAAAGTCCGAGCTGGCACCTGATGCGAAGGCCTTGGCTTCCTCTTGCAAGCTCTTCAACGCCGAGGCTGGCAAGCGACCTATAGCTAACGCGGCCGCCTCACGCTCCAGCAAATGACGAATAAGCAGAATTTCAAGCAGCTCCTCGATGGACACGGAGCGAATGATTATGCTTCCGTTGGACAGGCGCTCCACCAAGCCTTCCCCCTCGAGACGACTGATCGCAGCGCGCAGTGGCGTGCGCGAGATCTTCAATGTCTCTGCGAGACCCCTCTCGGTAATGATGCTCTTCGGCGACAGCTCTTCTTCGAGAATCATGCTGCGCAAATACTGATAGGCGCGCTCTGACATCCGGATGCGTTCGGCCGTCGAAGCAGCTGCAGACTGTTTGGGCATCGGTGAGCCTTGACGATGGACCGGTGAAGAGCGCTCGGGTGGCCAACGGCCCAGATTGGTGGACCACGCGAAAATCTGTTTCAAGCAAAACTTCCTTGAAGCCATGCGCATATTTGGCATCGCCGCCGGTTGTCAACAAATGCAGCTTCGTGTTACGAGTTCGGTATGCACGTGGGATACCAGTGGTATCCCAATTATAAGAATCTGGAGGATGCGTGCTGAAGGTGATTGTTCGGCCCCTTACGCCCGAGGCATTTGCCCCGTTCGGCGATGTGATCACAGCCCCCGAGACGAAGGGGCGGCTGTACTACGAGGATGGGTTGAGTTCGGCGCGGCCAGATGCATGGGCGAGCCTGTCCATCACGCGAACCGAGACTGCGGTCTCGTTGCCTCTCGTCGCCAAAGTCCTCGAGCGCCATGAGTTCTCATCCCAGAGTTTTGTGCCGCTGCGCAAAGCCTCTTGGCTCTCCATAGTCGCGCCCCATCATGCCAACGGCGGCCCCGATACCAAAGGTGCGTTGGCTTTCCTGGTCGGCCCCGGCCAGGGGGTGACGTATCGCGCGAACGTTTGGCACCACCCACTCGCCGTGCTTGAGCAGCCGGCCGAGTTCGCGGTCTTCATGTGGCGCAACAAGACAACGACCGACGAGCAGTTTGTCGATGTAGAGCCTTTTCTCGTAAGCAGGGAGGACTGAAGCCGTGAGCCAAGCTTATGATCGAGATCTGATCGGCTATGCGGATCAGCCGCCCGATCCGAAGTGGCCGGGCGGCGCGCGGATCGCGCTGAACTTCGTGATGAACTACGAAGAAGGCAGCGAACCATCCATACAGGACGGCGAAAGCTTCACTGAAACGGGCCTCACGGAGGCGCACGGCCTCAACCAGGGTGTAGTGGGCCGCGACCTCGCCGGCGAAAGCATGTTCGAGTATGGCAGCCGTGTCGGATTCTGGCGCCTGATGCGCCTGTTCCAGGAACGCGGTTTGCCGATGACGATTTTCGGCTGCGCATTGGCCATGGAGCGACATCCGCCCGCCAGCGCTGCGATCAAGGCAGCCGGCCACGACGTGTGCTCGCACGGCTGGCGGTGGATCAAGCATTTCGAGCTCTCCGAAGAAGAAGAGCGCGAACATATCCGCAAGGCCGTAGCAGCAATCGAGAAGATGACCGGCGAGCGTCCGCTCGGCTGGTACTGCCGCTATGGACCGAGCGTCAATACCCGTCGCTTGGTCGTCGAGGAGGGCGGCTTCCTGTACGACAGCGACTACTACGGTGACGAGCTTCCGCTTTGGAAGACAGTCAACGGCAAGCCTCATCTCGTCATTCCGTATTCTCTCACGCACAACGACGGTAAGTACGCCGGCTGGGTTGGGACCTCCAATCAGTGGTTCGAGTTCATTAAAGACGGCTTCGACATGCTGTACGCCGAAGGCGCGAAGCATCCGAAGATGATGTCGGTCGGCCTCCATATGCGACTGATCGGGCATCCGGCTCGTGCAGCAGGTCTTGAGCGGTTTCTAGACTATGTGATGTCGAAGCCGGATGTGTGGATCACGCGACGGATCGATATTGCGCGCCACTGGATCAAGCATCATCCCCCGGCGTGATCGCCATCTCGATGCAACTCCGAGGCATGGAGAAGAGCGGACGATGACAGCACTGACCAACGTCGCATCGAGTGTCTCGCGGCATAGCCTGGATATCGATCGACTGACTCACGCCTATGGAGGCTTCCTGGCGGTCGATGACGTGACGCTTTCAGTGCGGCCGGGCGAAATTATCGCGTTGCTAGGCCCATCGGGGTGCGGAAAGACGACGCTTTTGCGGGCAGTTGCCGGGTTTCTCAAGCAGACATCCGGCTCTGTGCTCGTTGACGGCAAGCCCATTGACCACTTGCCGCCGGGTGGTCGCAACATTGGCATCGTCTTTCAAAACTATGCGCTCTTCCCCCATCTCACGGTCACTCAGAACGTCGCTTACGGTTTGGAGGCGAGACGAACGCCGAGGAATGAGGTGCGCGCACGCGTTGCAGAGTGTCTCGACGTGGTCCAGATGGGGCATCTGGCTGATCGTCTACCCCGCCAACTATCGGGAGGGCAGCAGCAGCGTGTCGCGCTTGCGCGTGCACTCGCGATCGCCCCTTCCATCCTGCTGCTGGACGAGCCTTTCGCAGCTCTCGACAAGAATCTTCGCTTCGACATGCAGCTCGAGATCAAGCGCCTGCAGCGTCGCTTTGGCCTGACGGCCATTCTTGTCACGCACGATCAGGAAGAGGCTATGAGCATGGCCGATCGGATCGCTGTCATGCAGAATGGCCGCGTCGAGCAGTTCGATGATCCCGCGACCATCTACGACTTTCCCGAAACGCTCTTCATCAACAATTTCATCGGATCATCCAACATTTTTCCGGGAAAGGTTGTCGAGGCGCAGCCGGGGTCGCTTCGCATTGAGCTCGATGCCGGCGCTGTCATCGACGTTCCAACGCAAAAGCCGATGGCGACGGGAAGCCGCATAGTTCTGTCTGCGCGCCCAGAGCAATTGACGCTTCGCTCCAGCCCAGCCGCAAGTAGCTGGCCTGTGCGTCTCCGGATGAGCTTACCTCTTGGTCCCACGGTCATTCATGACGTCGAGGGCCCAGGGGGAGTTGCAATCAAGGTAGCAGCGCCCCGGCAGGCAGGAAGCGCCTCCTCCTTTGGAAGTGAGCTGTACTGCGGACTGGCCGACGGCGTTCGGCCCAGTGTGTTTCTGGAACCGAATGCTTAGCCCACAGGAGAAGCGACAATGAAGATATCGAGGAGAGAGTTTGCGGCGGGGCTCGGCGGAGCCGCGGTCGCGGGGGCACTACCACTCGCACACGCCCAATCGGCGCGCACGGTGACGTCGGCCGTATATCCCACGAGCTGGGATGACGCATTTCGCACGCACGTCGCGCCTGTCCTGAAGCAGAAGCACAACATCAATCTCGCGCTCGATCCTCTATTTGCCGTCGATCAGATCGCGAAGGCTCGCGCGTCCCGCAACGTAGCGCCGTTCGATGTGTTTCTGCTTGATCCCGGCCCCCGCGTGGCCGGCATAGATATGAAGCTGTTCAAAAAGTTCGATCCGACGAAACTGTCGAACTACAGCAAGCTGCCGAAGGGCTTCGCTGACGAGCACGGCGTCGCCGCTTCTGTTCAGGTGGTAGGTATCGCCTACAATCCCAAGAAGCTGCAGAAGCCTAAGAGCTGGAACGACCTCTTCAAGCCTGAGTACGTATCTCGCCTCGGCTTGACCGGCTTCCAAACGACATACGGGACTGTCTCGTTGATCGAGATCGCGAAGGCTAATGGCGGCTCTGAGACAGATGTCGAGCCGGCTTTTGCCAAGATCAAGGAGGCCCTGCCCAAGGTGGCGGCGATCGCACCGCCGAATGCAATGTCGGGTCTCTTCCAGCAAGGCGAGATCGACCTCATGTATACCAATACCTACACGGTGACGACGCTTCGCTCGCGCGGTGTGGATATCGACTTCGCTGTCCCCGAGACCGGCGGCATTTCATTCCCCACGACGATGCACCTCGCCGTGAATAGCAAAGCCGAGGATGAGGCTTATGCTTACATCGATACGGTCATCGATGCGGCGGTTCAGGAGAGCCTGTCGAAGGATCCGTTCTACTTCGTGCCGGTGAATTCCGATACGCCGCTTGGCGAAGGCGTTCCGATGAAGAACCTCAGCGAGATCTCGAATTTCGTTTCCCACGACTGGACGAAGATCAACCCGCTGCGTCCGAAGTGGATCGAGCGCTTCAATCGGGAGGCCGCACGTTGAGCGCTGCCGCCGTCAGCGTCAGCTCTGCGAGTGACAACAGGCCGTCATTGAATTGGCGGCTTGTTGCACCTCTCGCGTTTGCCTATGCTCTCTTCTTTCTTTCGCCGCTCGTTTTACTAGCCGCGACGAGTTTCTACGACGACGAGGCGATGACCGAGTTCGGTCTCGGTCAATGGCGCAAATTATTCACAGACCCGTTCTATCTCAACGCCGTTCTGGACACGATGCGCCTCGGTGTGATCACCGTATTGGCGACCGTCGTGCTGGCCTATCCCTTAGCGATCGTGTTTGCTCTGCTCTCGCCACGCGGCAAGAGGATCCTCCTCTTCATCATCATTCTGCCGCTGCTGACCTCGGTGGTTGTTCGCACCTTCGCTTGGATCGCGATCTTGGCGCGCGAAGGCGTGATCAATCAGACACTGCAAGCACTCGGCCTTACTTCAGAGCCCATTCGGCTTTTGCAGACCGAGTTCGGTGTCGTGCTGGCGCTGACACAGATCGAAATGCCTCTGATGCTGTTGCCGCTGTGTACCGTCCTGAGTCGGCTCGATCCTCGACTTATCGATGCCTCTCTGGCGCTCGGCGCATCGCTTTGGCGGACGTTGATCAAGGTCGTCATCCCCCTGAGCTTGCCGGGCCTCGTCGCCGGATGCCTGCTTGTGTTCGCATCCTCGGTAACAGCTTTCATCACGCAGTCCGTGATCGGTGGCGGTCGGCTCATGTACTTGCCGGCTTTGGTCTGGCAGCAGGCGATGGTGGTCTACAATTGGCCTTTCGCGGCAGTCATCTCGATGACGCTGCTTTCGGCGGTTCTGATCGTAGCAGCCGCATTGAGCGCGGTTGGCAATCACATTGAACGCAAGGTGCACGGTTAGGGGCAATTCATGCGCTTGGAATGGAAAGCCATATCGATTGGCGATCGGTGCCTCGTCATGGGCATTTTGCTGATCGCCAGCATTGCCGTGCTCATTCTTGCCGGCCCGGTGGTGGTCGTCTTGCTGACATCGCTCACGACCTCACCGTCGTTGCGCTTTCCACCGCCCTCGCTCTCTCTCCAGTGGTACGCGGCGTTGCTGGATCCAGTACGCTCGGGCCATATTCATCTTGCCGCTCTCAACAGTCTGAAAGTCGCGGGCGGGGCAACGGCACTAGCAATTCTTCTCGCCGTGACTGCATCGCTCGCCCTCGGCCGATCCCAGGCGCGGACGGCGCGTGTCCTCGATACGGCGTTCATGTCGCCGCTCATTCTGCCCATGATCGCCTACGGCCTTGCGACACTGATGTTCTTCTCGCAACTCGGCTACCGCCCTTCGATCCTCATTCTGATAATTGGGCACGCCATGGTCATTCTGCCGTTCATCCTGCGGACGACCGGCGCGAGCCTTTCGCAGCTTGATGGCGCGCTGCTGGAGAGCTCGCGCAGCTTGGGGGCAAGCCCGTGGTTCACGTTCCGGCGCATCACATTGCCACTCATTGCGCCAGGCATCGCAGCGGGTGCCTTCCTGGCATTCATTGCATCGCTCGATAATGTTCCCGTCTCGATGTTCCTGTCGAGCGCAGAGCTGAGCCTGCTCCCGATCCGGATGTGGGGTATGATCGAAGCGACGCTCGACGTGCGCGTTGCCGCCGTATCGGGCTTCCTGATCGCGTTTATCTTCGTGATCATGCTCGTAATGGAGCGGGCGATCGGCATTACCCGGCGCGTGGCGGGGCGCTAGAGCGCCCAAGGCCTGATCCGTTCGACGCGACACAGCTGCCCGCGGATGTCGGATGAACCCGAGATGGGATCGTAAG
>JAEYYJ010000288.1 GCA_023430845.1 Pseudomonadota bacterium | reverse complement strand
AAAGGGTGCTCTTTTGCCCGGCATGATACCGCCGTTATCGGGTCACCAGAATAGTTGCCAATGACAACTATGCTGAGGCTGCCGTCGCTGCGTAATGCAGCTCCGTTAGCCTGAACTTGAAGCCCTGTCGTCTAGCAACGGCAGGCGCGGTTCGGAGGGCACCGGGCAACAGAAGCCCTCCACTTCGCTTCCATGCAGGCCGCATGCGGGCGTACTGGGCGGGCTGGCGCGAAACACGCGAAACAGAAGTAGCATGACGGCAGAGCACGACATCGATTACGACGCCCTGGCACAAGAGGCCATGCGTGGCGTCGTGCGCGCAGTGTTGTCCCGGATTCAGAAATCTGGACTTCCCGGCAATCACCACTTCTACATCGCCTTCGATACGCGCCATCCCGGCGTCGTGCTGTCGAAGCGGCTGAAGAGCAAGTACGCCGAGGAAATGACGATCGTGCTCCAGCATCGGTTCTGGGAGCTCATCGTCAACGACGTCCGCTTCGAGGTGAAGCTGACGTTCGACGGCATTCCCGAGCGGCTGGTCATTCCGTTCGCTGCCATCAAGGTCTTCTTCGATCCGAGCGTGCCGTACGGCCTTCAGTTCGACGAGGCGGGCGCGACACGCGAAGGCAGCGGTACCGTCGTCGGTCTCAATGAGGACGGCGGCATCGGTGGGCAGATCACCGGCGTACCGGGTATTGGTCGCGCCTCCAATCGCTCAGGCGTCGGCGACCGCAAGCGTCCCGCACGCCGCACCCGCACAGATAAGGACGACGACATCATCCCCATCGGGGAGGAAAACCTGACGGACAACCCGGCAGGGCGACGCGGGGAGCCCGCACCTGGGCCGCAGACCGCCGCGCTGGTCAGCGTGCCTGACGAGAGTGAAATCGCCCCTGCGCCCAGTCAGGACACCGGGCAGGACAACGTCGTCAGTCTCGATCGCTTCCGCAAGAAGCCCTAGGCTCTCATCGGCATTGCCAAGCATCGACATCGACAGCCCGTTCGGCACATGCTCCGGACGGGCTTAATTTTTGACAGGCTGGACAACGGCCGTGGATTGCGCAGGGAGGATCAAAATGAAAGCCATCGGGCTCTTCACCGGAGAATGCGCGCTGGTCACGGGATCGGCTTCAAATATCGGCCGCACTATCGCCGAAGGGATCGCCGCGGAAGGCGCCAAGGTCTTGCTGGCGGATGTCGACGCGGAGCGCAATGCCGCCACGCTGGCCGCCATCACGGCCGCAGGCGGAGACGCTGAAGCCATTGCGGTCGATCTCGCCGCGCCGGACGGCTGGCGCGATCTGCTCACCAAGGTCGGGAACGCACCCCTCGATATGTTCGTGCATTCGGCCTGTCCGCCCCGCAAAGAGGTCGACAACGCCGCCGCTGTCAGCGAGGCGACTTGGGATGCCTTTCAGAACGTGAATGTGCGTTCGGGCTATTTCCTCGGCCGCGAGATCGCGGGCGCCATGGAAGCGCGCGGGACCAAGGGGCGCCTCCTCTTCATTACCTCACTGCACGCCGAAACCCCGCGCAATCTGCCGCACTACTCCGCGGCCAAGGCCGGTCAGACGATGGTCGTGCGCGAGCTCGCCCGCCATTTCGGCCCGGCCGGTATTCGCGTGAACGCTATCGCGCCCGGCGCCATACCCGGTGGCGGTTTCAATGCAGCGGCCTATGATTTCAGCGACAAGATCGCGCTCGGCCGCCTCGGTGCGGCAAACGACCTCGCAGGGCCCGCCCTGGCCCTGCTGTCGGATCGTTTTGCCGGTTATGTCACGGGCACGACGCTGGTCGTCGATGGCGGCATCGATCTTTTCAACTGGATCAAGCCGGCTTGGGGATGAGGCGCGATCACCCCTTGCCGTTCCGCCCGTAACTGGAGAAGCGCTCGGCAACGCGTGCCATCTCGTCACGCGCGAGCACGTGCGGAGTGCCGAGCATCAGCACCTTGACGTACTGCTCCGCCAGAACCTCGACCTCCTCGGCCAACGCCAAGGCCGCCCCCCCATTGGCGCCGACGGCAATCTGGCCATGATTGGCCATCAGGCACGCGTTGCGCCGCGTGAGACCGTCAGCTACGTGACGGGCCAGCTCTTCGCTGCCGAACGTGGCATAGGGCACCAGCGGGATATCGTCGCCACCCGCGGCCGCCACCATATAGTGGAAGGCCGGAATGGAGCGGCGGGCGCAAGCGAGTACGGTCGCATGCATCGAGTGACAATGGACGATGGCGCCGACGTCCGGACGGGAACGGTAGACAGCCAAATGAAACTGCAGCTCGCTCGACGGTGCCTGCTGTCCCGCCGGAATGTGACCGTCGATCCGCACCTTTACGATATCGGCAGGCGTGATGAGGTCATAGGCGAGTCCGGTCGGCGTAATCAGGAGACCATCCTCGAAACGTGTCGAAACATTGCCCGAGCGGCCTGGCGACAGCCCACCACGGCTCATCGCAAGCGCGGTGTCCACCACGCCGCGGCGCGCCATCAGCTCGGCTGTGCCGCGCTGAGGAAGTCGCCGACTGGCTCCCATTGCCCTCCCGATCTCACGCGCCATGATGCGACTCCCAAATCCGTCCGCGACCCGATAGCCTGCTTCGCCAGACAATAACGAGGGCCGACATGAGCATGACCCCGAACCCCGCCATCCCGATAACTGTTCTGACCGGCTTCCTCGGCTCGGGCAAGACGACGCTGCTGAAGCGTCTTCTCGACGAGCCGGCGATGGCCGGCACTGCCGTCATCATCAACGAGTTCGGCGAAGTCGGCATCGATGACGCGCTCGTCGAAAAAATCGACGAAGATGCCGTCCTGCTCCCCTCGGGGTGCGTGTGCTGTGCCGTGCGCGGCGACCTCGTGCAAGCACTCGAGCGGATGCACACCAAATCGCTGTGGGGCGATATCCCTCCGATGCAGCGCGTCGTTCTCGAAACCACCGGTCTCGCAGACCCGACGCCGATCGTCCACACGCTGATGACGGAAGAAAGTCTCTACCGCATCTATCAGCTCGACGCCGTCGTAACGACCGTCGATGCCCAATTGGGATTACACCAGATCGAGGCACATTTCGAGCCCGCAAAGCAAATTGCGATCGCTGATCGCCTCATTGTTACTAAGAGCGACCTAACGGACGCGTCGGATGTCGAAGCGTTGGAGCGGCGGCTGCGTGCGCTCAATCCGGCAGGGCAAATCCGCCGCGCAGTCAAAGGCGATATCGCACCGTCCGAGCTGATCGGCCTCGGCGCACACGAACCGGCGCTTACAGGTGCCGATCCGGAGCGCTGGCTCGCGGTCGAACGCTATAAGGAGGATGACGGACATCACGCACACGGCGCACATTGCAGCCCCGACTGCGGACACGATCATCATCACCATGACCACCATCATCACGGGCACGACGAGGCGTGCGCCGATCCGCATTGCGATCATCCGGCTCATCAGCACCTGCATGGCATACGCTCGTTCTGCCTGACATTCACCGATCCTCTCGATGGGCGTGAGCTCTCCAATGCCATGCAGCTCCTCGCGCAGCTTTATGGCGAGCGGCTTCTGCGCGTTAAGGGCATTCTCAACGTCAAGGATCAGAAGAAGCCCTTCGTCGTGCACGGCGTGCAGCACATCTTCTATCCGCCGGAAACGCTCGAGCGTTGGCCGAGCGCGGATCAGCGCTCGCGCCTCGTGTTCATCACGAAGGATCTTCCGGAGGAGAGCATCCGCAAACACTTCCGCCCGTTCGTTGGTGAAGCGGACGGTGCGGCGATCGCGAGCACGTAGCGCACCACGGCAGAAGGCGCCAGCACCTCTTCATAAGCGCGCGCCCGCCGCCAGGCCGGTCTCAAGAAGAAAAACTAACGCCGGTACTGCAGAAAGGGCGATTTCGTCGCGACCTTGTCGTAGAGACCCCGCGCCCGGTAGTTGAACTCCTGCGTCGCCCAGTATGTGCGCGTGGCGCCACGCGCGTCCGCTTCGGCATAGACCTGCTCGATCAGGGCGCGACCAATATCCTTGCCGCGCACTTTCGGATCCACGAACAGATCCTCAAGGTAGCAGTACCAGGTCGGCGACCATGTCGAACGGTGGAACAGGACATGCGCAATACCAATCGGTACGTCGTCGTCGCCGACCGCGACCAGCCCGATATGGAAACCTTCCTCACCGCCAAGCAACCGTTCCCAGGTCATCTCGATGACATCCTCGGGAATGGTCGACTTGTAGAACTCTATGTAGCCTTTGAAGAGCGGCAGCCAAGCCGACTTGTCCTTGGCTTCCAGGCGGCGAATACGAATGCTCATGACTGACGATCCTGTCGTTGCGCGGAGTGTGGCGCGGCGTTGGGCCTGCGCTGCGCAGCGTAGCCCATGGCCCAGCTCGGAGGCCATACGCACGAACGCTCCGACCGACGCGTAAAACGCGCAGCGGTCGAAGCGATCATGCTCCAGGGGTAGAGTAAGGCCTTAAATTTCGTCAGCCGCGCAGGCGCGTGCGGACAATGCGCGGGAACTCATCGTTCGTGAATTCGTCCGCGGTGCGTGCTTGTGATTGCCCCGGCATCGTGCCCCGTGCCGGCTCCATGCCGCTCTGGGGCGGCGTGTAGGGGGCAGATGCTTGAGCGCCGGCACGCGATGGCGCTGCGGCCGCAGCGTTTCCGTTGCCCACAAACCAAGCCTCGATGAGGTCGAGTTCATCCGCCGAGAGCTTGAGGCCTTGCCCGCGGCAGCGCGCCACGACGAAATTGCGGAAGCGCCCCGCGAAGAGGTTCGCCGAAGCGCCCTGCTCGAACCACGGATCGGCCTCGCTCACAACATCCATCACGAAACGGACGTCATCGCGGCGCAGCTCCAGCCCATGCTCCTGTGCACGGCGCTGCACATTCTGGATCGTCTGGGCGCCCAGCAGATTGTTTTCGTTGATCTCGAGCGCCATGACCTCGAACAGCATGCGGTACTCGGGCGGTGCCAACGGAGGTGCCTGACACGCCTCGTGAATGCGGGCGATCGACTGTTGGATGGACGAGCCGCCTTCCTTCGGGCGCGCCGGAGCAGCAGAAGGCGATACGCCATGGCTCGGCGCGGCCGTCGACATGGGTTGTGCGGGCTTCGGGGCCTGAGCCGGTGGTGTCGTTGCCGAGAGCGTCGGGCTGCGCGGCGACGGCTCACGCATGGGCGCATCGCTCTGCGTGTAGCGCGGCATCCCAGCGAACGCGCCGCGCGTATCCGGTGCCGAAGCAGCAGGCGGAGGGAGCGCGCGCTCAGGACGGAAGTCGTCGTCGTGATGATCGAACGTGGGCTGCGGCGCGCGGCGCTGCAGAGCCCCCTGGCTCGGGGCGTGATCGGCCAGTCCGCCACGCGCGACCGGTGGGCTGGCGGCCGGAGGCGCGATCGCGCGGGACGGTGCCATCTCGCGCATTTCCGGCGTCGGCGCGGCGCGCTTTGTCTGCAGATGGCGGCGCGTATCGATAACCAGATAGGGCGGCTGATCCGAAAGCCTCAGATCATCGGGCAGCGACTGCACAAGCAGCTCGCGGAAATTGCCGGCGCCCGCCCATGATGTCGCCACGGTGCGATCGTGGCCGATCGTACGGACGGCCCGGTCTGCGAGAACCTCGAGTGGAACCGGTGTCGGTGAAGCCTGAACGGCCTGGATCACATCGGCGATGATCTCGTGGCGCAATGCCTCGCGATCGACCTCCGGCAGCACCAGTGCCTTCGCCTGAGAGGCGATCATCGGAGCGGGCGGCGCCGCGGCGATCTCGCCCTGCTGCTCAAGCAGGAACGAAATCAGATCGGACTCGCGCACCTCGCCGTCGCTGATCGCGGTGTACGGCGCGGCAGTGTAGTCGTTGGCAAAGATCACCGTGCGCCGGGCATGCGCGCGCAGGCGATGCAGGACCGGCGTGAAGTCGGCGTCCCCCGAGAGGATCACGAACTCGTCGAAGTGCGTTCCGTGCGCGAGATAGTCGACGACGTCCATGACCATGCGGATGTCGGACGAGTTCTTGAGCTGGGCAGTGAGGGGCGGGCAGTCGACGATCTCGAACCCGGCGCGCAGGAAATGATGGCGCACGAAGGGAAAGGAGTTCATGTCGGTCGAGTTGTCGGACTGATTCCGCCGCGGCACGGGGTTGCCGTAGCACCGATTCATGACGATGCGCCGGGGCTCGGCAGCGAAAGCACCATTGGTCGACGTAATCAGCGCGCCAGTCTCGATGGCCTTGATCCACGACGCGGCGTCACGGGCAAACCGCTTGGCGGCCTCTTCGTTCTTGCGCTTCAACGACAAATAGATGTTGTCGTAGTCCACGAAGACGGCGCTCAAAAACGCACGCCCAGCTTCACGCCTGATCATCCAACGCCCCCTGCGAATTCACGGACTAACACCGCCACCCGGGGTTAACTGTTTATGAGTCGCATATCGCGGGCAAGGTCCGGGGGCCGGAGAACCGAATCAAGTCCGGGGATTAGCTGTTGATTCGACCGATGCGCGGCACGCGGGCCGCACATTCATTGTGGCCGAGACGTCACATGCAGCCCGCGCACCGCTCGTCTCCTGGCGCCTCGCCCCGCGCCGCATTGGCGCCTTCCATTTCCCGCACAACGCTTAAGCGCCCATTAACCCTGTTCCGCGATAGTCGCCTTCGTGTCCGTACCTGTTGTGTCGTTGCGTGAAAGGCGTTTTCGATGTGTTCCAAGCGTTGTGGCCGCGTGCCACGCCCGTTCCGGCAGAGCACTGCCTGCGCCGGTCTGATGGGCCTTTTCGCCCTCCTCGCCGGCTGCGCGAGCGACCGCGGCGCTACCCATTCTGCCAACTCTACGACGGCGCCGATGCATATGGCCGGCGTTCGCCCCCAGATCGAGGCTGATGGCCTGCCGGCCCAGCTCGCCCCGCGCAATCCGACGCCCATTGCCGACGATCCGCGCGAGCCCTGGAGCCCGAACTACGGCTCCGTTCGTCCGACGCGAACCGGCGCGCTCGACAGCGACACGCCGGCTCTGGCCGTCGCCGCCCCGTCACCCCCTCAAACTATCACGGTCGCTCAAATGCGACCGCTCGATGCAGAGGACGTCATCCGCCGCGCCGTTGCCGCGCATGAAATGCTGCGACAGGAGAACTGAGTATGAACGACTACACGCGCAAACCCTCGCCCCGTGCATCCAAGTCGCTCGCACATCGCTCAATGCAGGCTGATGAGCCGCGCCTTGTCGGTGAGGACGTACATCCGGCCGTTGGCCACGACTGGCGCGATGTATACCGGCGCTCCGAGATCGAGCTGCGTCTCCACCTTGCCGCCAGCCGCGTTGACGCCGAGGAGCTTGCCACTGTCGGCAGCAAGCCAGAGGCGACCGCCGGCTAGTACAGGGCCGGCCCAGGTCTTGCCGCCGGAAAGCCGCGTCGTCCAGAGCGCCTTGCCGTCGCGCCGGCTCATGGCAATGAGCTGGCCGCCGGTGTCGACGACATAGACAGTGTCGCCGGCGACGTATGGCATGTTGATGCCCGGAATATTCACGGACCACACCCGCTCGCCGGTCCGTACCTCCGTCGCGATCATGCGACCGCCATGACCGATCGCGAATACGGTGCCGCCGTCGATGACGGGGCTCGCCGCGTCGCTCATGGAGCCGAGCGACGACGCCGCTCGCGAGCGCGACAGCGAATCCTGCCAAACAACCGTACCGTCAGCCACGCGCAGCGCGACAACATCACCTGAGGGATAGGGAACGACTGCGAGATCGCCGCTCATGGCCGGGCTCGCGCTGATCAGGAGGCTCGCGCGCTCGGGCAACCCGCGGTAGGACCACATCTCCGCGCCATCGTGCCCTGAAAGCGCAACCGTGCGGCCATCCGTCGTGACGACGACGACGCGTCCGCCGCCGACCGTCGGCGCCGCGCGAACCGGCGAGCCGACGTTCTTGTCCCAAAGCTTCTTGCCGCCCTGTGTGTCGAGCGCGGTCACGATGCCATGGCCGGTCGCCACGAACAGGCGCCCGCCCTCCGCTGCGAGGCCGCCGCCAAAGGCGTTGGTATCAGTACCTTTCTCCGGCACCAGCGATGTCCGCCAGGCAACCGAGCCCGAATTGCTGAGCGCCGTCACGCGGCCCGCGGCGTCGAGGGTGAAAACGCGGCCTTCGGCGACAATCGGGCTTGCCGTGAGGCGGCCGTACTTGCTCGAACCCTGACCGATATCGGCGCTCCATGCGGTGCGTATCGTGGCCGGCAGCGCGAGATGCCCCGGCGCATTGGTCGCGGCACCACCCGGAAACGACCAAGTGTCGTTCTGGCGCGGCGGCGGCAGTGCAATCGGGCGATCGGCACTCGCGAGCTCGATGCTGCCTGTGCTGCCTTCCGACAGCATGACCGGAACGCGCTTGCCGGGCAGCGGCGTCTGCTTCTCCGCAAATGGATTGAGGGCGGCAACATCCGGCAGGCTCGGCATTCCGCCCGAGCAACCGGTGAGGCTCAGCATGGCGAATGCACTCGCCACGAACACCATCCGCTCCGTCCGCAAGATCCCCACCGATCTGCTCCCCCAAAGTCCGCGCCCGAGCCCCTGGCCTTGAACTTAACCCGGCCTTTGACTTCCCGCCTCTATTTCTTCGTCTCGGCGGCTGCTGGCTGTGCAGCCTTGCTGAGCGCCTGCTCCGTCAGGATCGTCATCAGGATCCGCGTCCGCTCGGCGACCGCAGGCGACACCGTGGTGTCGGCCAGAATCTGCTCGAAGATCTTGCGTGCCTCGTCCTGGTTCCCAGCCTTCATCGCTGCAAGCCCGAGCAGCTCGCGCGCGGGCGCACGCCAAGCATTGCCGTCGCTTGCCAGATCTTTGAGGCGATTCTGCATCTCGGTCCAGTCGGCCGAATCAACCCTCAACATCG
>JAEYYJ010000195.1 GCA_023430845.1 Pseudomonadota bacterium | reverse complement strand
GTGCGATGTCCTCGGCTGTGATCCAGCCCGCTTCGACACGGGCGGCGAGGATCATGGCCTCGGCCTCCTTGCGGCCGATCTCGAAACCGTCGAGCGCACCCTTGTGCTTCACGGCCTCGGCGTCCTTTTCCTTCTTGCGCTCGGTCCAGCCGACGAGGTCGTCGGTCGCGCAATCGGCAAAATCTTCCAGCGTCTTGATGCCGGCTTCGCCGAGCGAGACCATCATCGCAGTCGTGATGCCCTCGATCTTCGCGAGATCATCGGACACGCCGAGTTCGACGCGGCGCGCATCACGCTCGGCTTCGATGCGTGCGAGATACTCGCGGGCACGCGTCTGGATCTCGGTCGCCGTGTCCTCGTCGAAGCCCTCGATATGGGCAATCTCGGCCAGATCGACAAATGCGACTTCTTCGGCCGAGGCAAAACCCTCGGTGGCGAGAAGCTGTGCGATGACCTCGTCGACGTCCAGCGTCTCCATGAACATCTGCGAGCGCTCGGTGAACTCCTTCTGGCGCCGCTCGCTCTCCTCCTGGTCGGTGAGGATGTCGATGTCCCAGCCCGTGAGCTGCGATGCGAGGCGCACGTTCTGGCCGCGGCGGCCAATCGCGAGCGAGAGCTGGCTCTCGGCGACGACCACCTCGATGCGGTTGGAGTCCTCGTCGAGCACGACCTTCGAGACTTCGGCCGGCGCCAGCGCATTGACGACGAGCGTCGCCGCGTCGTTGTTCTCGGGGAACTGGATGATGTCGACCTTCTCGCCCTGCAGCTCGGCGACGACGGCCTGCACGCGCTGGCCGCGCATGCCGACGCAGGCGCCGACCGGATCGATCGACTTGTCGCGCGAGATGACGGCGATCTTGGCGCGCGAGCCCGGATCACGGGCAACGGCCATGATGCGCACGATGCCGTCGTAGATCTCCGGCACTTCCATGGCGAACAGCTTGGCCATGAACTCGGGGCGCGTGCGTGAGAGGAAAATCTGCGGACCGCGCTGCTCGCGGCGCACGTCGTAGATATAAGCGCGGATGCGATCGCCGAGGCGCACATTCTCGCGCGGGATCATCTCGTCGCGGCGGATGATGCCTTCCGCGCGGCCGAGATCGACGATGACATTGCCGTATTCGACGCGCTTGACCGTGCCGTTGACGATCTCGCCGATGCGGTCCTTGTACTCGTTGTGCTGGCGCTCGCGCTCGGCCTCACGGACCTTCTGCACGATAACCTGCTTGGCATTCTGGGCGGCGACGCGGCCGAACTCGAGCGGCGGCAGCTTGTCGATGAGAAGATCGCCGACCGCTGCATCGGGCTTGCGCCGCTTGGCGTCGGCAACAGTGATCTGCTGCGACTCGTTCTCGACCTCGTCGACAACCGTCATCACGCGCGTCAGATGCGTCTCGCCAGTGCGCGGATCGATCTCGCAGCGGATGTCGTTCTCGGCGCCGTAGCGGGCCTTGGCACCCTTCTGCAGCGCCTCTTCCATCGCCTGGATGACGATCTTGCGATCGATTGTCTTCTCACGTGCGAGGGCGTCCGCGATCTGGAGGAGCTCCAGTCTGTTCGCACTGATGCCTGCTTGAGCCATGCTTTCGCACCTTCACTTCACTTGGTGACGTCAATTCGTTTCGCGTCGGCCTTGCGGGCCGGCTTATCGGCTTTTCCAGCCGAGGTGTCACTACCCTTGGCGCGGCGCAACGTGTCGCGCACCAATTCATCCGTCAGCACGAGCTTTGCCGAGCCGATGATGCCGACCGGCAGCCCGACGATCTGGCGGCCGGCTTCCGGCACCTCGATCTCGATGCGCGCCTCACCATCGGCAAAGCCTTCGATGGGGCCGCGAAAGCGCTTCCGACCGGAAACCGCTTCCTTCAGTTCGATCTTCACTTCGTAACCGGCCCACCGCTCGAAATCGGCCGGGCGCACGAGCGGCCGGTCGATCCCCGGCGAAGAAACCTGCAGCCGGTAAGTGCCATCGATAGGATCATGAACGTCGAGCAGCGGTGAAACGGCGTGGGAGACTGCCTCGCAGTCCTCGACCGTCATCGTTCCGTCCGCACGCTCGGCCATGATCTCGAGAATGGCGTCGCTCCCGCCCATCAGGCGCACCAGCACGAGGCGATAGCCCATGCTTTCGAGAACCGGCTCGATGAGCCCTGCGACGCGCGCCGCTACTCCGCCCTCGACAACAAAACGTGCTTCTTCAGCCGGACCGCTCAAGCGCTCCATCCGTGCCCGATAACGATTTCCGATAATGCCAGATCGACCTACAAAAACAAAAAGAGCGGACCCTGTGGGGCCCACTCTCAGAGTTGAGATGATCATGAGCGATCACAAGATAGCGAGCCTGAGCGTCGCTTGCAAGTGCCTTTTGCTCGATTGAACGGCGGCCGGCCTCTCCATCGCTCATGTGCGCTGCACAAAAATCAGCGCTTTTCAGCATTTTTCCTGGGAGAAATGCCGTTCAAGCGTTCTTGAAGTTGGGTTTACGCTTTTCGACGAAGGCGGTCATGCCCTCCTTCTGGTCCTCGGTCGCGAACATGGCGTGGAAAACCCGGCGCTCGAAGCGAATACCCTCGGCGAGCGTCGTCTCGTAGGCGCGATTGACCGACTCCTTGGTCATCATGGCGATCACGGTGGACTTGCCGGCGATCACGTCGGCAACCTTCATGGCCTCCTCGAGCAGCTTGTCGGCGGGGACGACGCGGCTCACGAGCCCGCACTTATTGGCCTCGTCCGCGTCCATCATGCGCCCGGTCAGGCACATATCCATCGCCTTCGACTTGCCGACGAAGCGCGT
>JAEYYJ010000151.1 GCA_023430845.1 Pseudomonadota bacterium | reverse complement strand
GTCGGCTTCGGCGTGGGGCAGGAGAGCCGCGCCGCACTGGTCGAGTTCGTCGATGCTGACGGCAAGCCTCTCAAAGCCGGCGCGGCCGTGCGCCTCGAGGGTGTGAAGCAGCCTTCCATCATCGGGTATTCCGGTCAGGCCTTCCTCGATGAACTCTCCGAAAGCAATGTGGCGACCGTCGAGTTGACGGACGGCGCGACATGCCGAGCCGAGTTCACCTACCGGCCCGAGCCCGGCGTGCAGGTACGCATCGAAGGAGTGGTTTGCGGATGAAGGTCTCTCGCATGTGCTGCGCCGTGCTGGCGCTGCTGGTCTCTGCGCTCCTGCTCGCGATGCCGGCGCGCGCGCAGGCGACCTGCGGCGTGACGATCTCGAATATGAACTTCAGCAACGTGGATGTGCTGTCGGGATCGCACGAAGATGTGACCGCTGACATCACGTATAACTGTAGCGGCGAAAGCTCCGAGCCTATTCTCATCTGCATTCATCTCGGTAGCGGCAGTGGTGGCGCAACCGGCGACGGTACGCGCCTGATGTCGAGCGGCGGCGATCAACTCTCCTATCAGCTCTATCGCGGCCCCGACCGGACCGTGATCTGGGGTAGCAGCGCATCAGGTTATCCGCCGGAACCGATCATCGTGCCACCGTTCAGCGGCACGACCTCGGGGCCGGCTATCATTTACGGGCGTGTGTTGGGCAACCAGTCAACTGCGGCGCCGGCATCCTATGTGTCGATGTTTTCCGACGTGGACGTGCGCTACCGCGAGACCGATCAAACCACGTGCAACGACCCGACCAGCACGTCGGCGTCGTCACCCTCTTTCACTGTACAGGCCACGGTGCCGAAAGATTGCCTCGTCACGACCGAGCCCGTCAGTTTCGGCTCGCAGGGCGTCCTGAGCAGGAACGTCGATGCGACAGGCGCGGTCAACGTGAGATGCACGACAGCGACGGAGTATGCGATCAGGTTGAATGGCGGCAATGCCGATGCTGCGCCGGATGCGCGGGAGATGCGTAGGGGCACTGAAGCGATCACTTACGGCCTCTACAAGAACGCGACGCGCAACGAACCCTGGGGCGACGCCGAGGGCGCCACGGTCACAAGCAGCGGTAACGGCACTCTCCAGCGCCACGTCGTGCATGGCCGCGTTCCGCCCCAGGCGACGCCGTCGCCTGGGGAGTACACGGACATTGTCGTCGTTACGGTGGACTACTGAAATAGCCGCGAACTCAGCCCGGCGAAATCATATTCTCCGGGCGCACGATGGCATCGAAGTCCGCTTCGGAAATGCCTTCCTTCAGCGCTTCCTCGCGCAGTGTCGTGCCGTTCTTGTGTGCCGTCTTGGCAATCTTGGCGGCTTTGTCGTAGCCGTATTTCGGCGCGAGCGCCGTCACCAGCATGAGGCTGCGCTCGAGGCCGGCCTTGATGTTGTCCTCGCGTGCCTCGATGCCGACAACGCAGTTGTCGGTGAAGGACACGGCGGCGTCCGCGAGCAGCCGCACGGACTGCAGGAAGTTGTACGCCATGACCGGGTTGAAAACATTCAGCTCGAAATGGCCCGAGGCGCCGGCGAACGTGATGGCAGCCTGATTGCCGAACACCTGCGTGCAGACCATCGTCAGCGCTTCGCACTGCGTCGGGTTCACCTTGCCCGGCATGATGGAGGAGCCCGGCTCGTTCTCCGGCAGGCTCAGCTCGCCGAGGCCCGAGCGCGGGCCCGAGCCGAGGAAGCGGATGTCGTTCGCGATCTTGAAGAGCGAGGCGGCGACCGTGTTGATCGCGCCGTGCGTCATGACCATGGCGTCGTGGGCGGCGAGCGCTTCGAACTTGTTCGGTGCTGTCGTGAAGGCGAGGCCGGTGATCGCGGCAATGCGCTCGGCAACTTTTTCGGCGAAACCGACGGGTGCATTCAGGCCCGTGCCGACAGCGGTGCCGCCCTGCGCGAGTTCCATCAGGCTCGGCATGGTCTGCTCGATGCGCGCGATGCCATTGCGCACCTGCGCCGCATAGCCCGAGAACTCCTGGCCGAGCGTGACCGGCGTCGCGTCCTGCGTGTGCGTGCGGCCGATCTTGATGATCTTCGTCCAGGCGTTGGCCTTGTCGTCGAGGGCCTTCAGCAGATGGCGCAGCGCGGGCAGCAGGTCGTGATGGATCTGCTCGGCGCAGGCGACGTGCATGGCTGTCGGATACGTGTCGTTCGACGACTGGCTCATGTTGACGTGGTCGTTCGGATGTACGGGCTTCTTCGAGCCCATCTCGCCGCCGAGCATCTCGATGGCGCGGTTCGAGATCACCTCGTTCGCATTCATGTTCGACTGCGTGCCGGAGCCCGTCTGCCACACGACCAGAGGGAAGTGGTCATTGAGCTTGCCGTCGATCACTTCCTGCGAGGCGGCGACGATGGTCTCGCCGAGCTTCTTGTCGAGGCGGCCGAGGGCCATGTTCGTCTCGGCAGCGGCGCGTTTCACGATGCCGAGGGCGCGGACCACGGGGAGGGGCTGCTTTTCCCAGCCGATCTTGAAGTTGCCGAGCGAGCGCTGGGCCTGCGCACCCCAATAGCGGGTGGCGTCCACCTCGATCGGGCCGAAGGTATCGGTTTCGGTGCGGGTCTTGGTCATGGGGCGGTCATTCCTCGGCGATCGGGTGGATTTACCGAGGGATTAGGCCGGGCGGGGCGCGAGTGCAAGTAGAGGCTCGCATACATTTGTGCGCCTTGGGGGACCGGCCGAAAACGTCTGTTTAGGCGCCTCTGCCACCTTTCCCGGCATCCCTGGGGCCATGGGTCGCGCCAATAGGGGGTGGGATGCCGGAGAATTATGCAGTATTCGCCCAAGGATTGGGCGCCGCCCGGCAGCCCACCTCCATCCTCACTCCCGAAGGAGCCCCGATGTCCGACGGTAGCTTGCTCGACGATGCCCTTGTGCGCCTCGATGAGGCGGCCCGACACCTCAATGTCGACCCGGATGTCGTCGAGAAGCTGAAATTCGCCCGCGAGACGACCAAGGTCCGCCTCATGATCCGTATGGACGACGGCTCGCGGAAGTCGTTCCTCGCCTGGCGCTGCCGTTACGACGACACGCGCGGGCCGACCAAGGGCGGCATCCGCTACCATCCGGATGCGCACGTCGAAGAGGTCGAGACGCTTGCCTTCTGGATGACCTTCAAGTGCGCCGTGATGAACCTGCCGTATGGCGGCGGCAAGGGGGCCGTGCGCGTCGATCCGCGCAAGCTCTCCAAGGCCGAGTTGGAACGCCTCTCGCGCGCCTACATGCAGGCCTTTGCAAGGACCGTCGGCCCTGATCGCGATATCCCGGCGCCGGATGTGTACACGAATGCCATGATCATGGGCTGGATGGCCGATGAGTATGCCCAGATCAAGGGGCAGGCCGAGCCCGCCGTCATCACCGGCAAGCCGATCGCTCTCGGCGGCTCGCTCGGCCGTGGCGATGCGACGGCGCGTGGCGGCTACTATCTCGTGCGGCATCTCGCGCAGGATCTGAAGCTCGGGAAGGTCATGCGTGTCGCCGTGCAGGGCTTCGGCAATGCGGGGCAGCATGTGGCGCGCCTGCTCGCCGGCGACGGACATCGCATTGTTGCGGTCTCGGACTCGCAGGGCGCGGTCTATGCCGGCAATGGCCTCAACGTCGAGGCGCTCATCGCAGCCAAGACCGAGGGCAAGCCCGTCACGGCGACGGTCGGGGAGCATGGGCACGAGGCGCTCGATCCCGAGCAGATCGTCGGCGTGCAATGCGAGTTGCTCGTGCCCGCCGCACTCGAAAACATGATCCATGTCGACAATGCCAAGAGCGTGCGCGCGAAGCTCATTCTTGAGCTCGCCAATGGGCCCGTGACGCCCGAGGCCGATGAGATCCTGAACGCTGCGGGCGTTGTTGTACTGCCGGATATTCTCGCCAATGCCGGCGGTGTCACAGTCTCGTACTTCGAGTGGGTTCAGAACCGCCAGGGCTTCTACTGGACGGAGGACGAGATCCACACGCGTTTGCGCGCGATTATGGAGCGTGAGGGACGGGCGATCTGGAGCCTTTCGTGCGAGAAGAGCATCCCCATGCGCACGGCTGCCTATGTGCACGCGCTCGCGCGTCTGGCCGAGGCCATCGAGGCGCACGGGACGCAGAGCTTCTTCACGAGCTGAGGCGCACCGCTTCGACCTCATCGGACTTCAGGGCGGGACGCGTCAGGAGCCTCGCGGCGAGCGACCGCCGCGATCCGTTTCTTGTGGCCGATTTTCTTAAGCACGGCGCGTGGTGCCGGACGCCACACGATGCCGGAGAGCAGCAATTGCTGTATTCTGTGCCCATCATTCGACTCAAGGGCCCAGGATCCTCGCCTTGCGACGCGGCTATCATCACGGCAATCTCAAGGAGGCGCTCATCCAGGCGGCGCTCTCGCTCATTGCCGAGAAGGGGCCGGGTGGGCTCACCTTTGCCGATGCGGCACGCGCAGCTGGCGTCAGTGCTGCGGCGCCATACCGCCATTTCCGCGATCGCGAGGCGCTGCTCGCCGATGTCGCGCAGCGCGGCTTTCAGGTGTTCGGAGAGCAACTGGCGAAGGCTGCCAGCGAGGGGGGCTCAGAGCCGCTTAAAGCGCTCAATCGCGTCGGCAAGGCCTATCTGCGCTTTGCCCGCGAGGAGCCGGCTTACTATGCCGCGATGTTCGAGTCCGGCGTGCCCATCGGGTCCAATCCAGAGCTCAGGACGGCAGCGGAGGCGGCGTTCGGCGCGGTACGTTCCGCCGTCGAGGCGGTGATCGCGACACTGCCCTCGAACGCGCGTCCGCCGGCTCTCATGATGACGCTCCACATCTGGTCCCAGGCACATGGCATCGCCAGCCTGTTCGGCCGGGCGGACGGGGCGCGACGGCCCATTCCCATGAGCCCTGAAGATCTGCTCGAAGCTGCCGTGCTGATTTATCTGCGCGGGCTCGGCGCGCCGAAGAGCTGAAGCACGCGGAGCTGCCGCTCCATCGCGCTCGCGCCTACATCCCCGCACTCGATCGTCTCGAAGAATTTCTTGCGGGCACCCCTTGAAGTAATGTAAATGTTCGTTACATTCACATCGAGGGATGGCCCGGGCATGGGCGACCTCTGAAATTGGCACTCAACGCCGGGAGCGCGCGATGAATCAGATGGCCATGAGAATTGATGACTTCGGCAAGCCTGCCTGGATTGCCCTGATGGTGATCGGCTTCATCGTGTTCTGGCCGATCGGCTTGGCCATCCTGGCCTATATGATATGGAGCGGACGAATGGGATGTGGATGGCGGCGGGGTGAGTGGCGCGGGCAGAATTTCCGAGAGAAGTTCGGCAAATGGTCGGGCCCCTCGGGTCCGCAGTATTCGACCGGCAACCGCGCTTTCGACGAATATCGCGCCGACACGATCCGGCGTCTGGAGGAAGAGGCGCGCGATTTCGAGGGTTTCCTCGATCGCCTTCGCATGGCCAAGGACAAGGCCGAGTTCGACGAGTTCATGACGCAGCGGCGCAATAACCCGCCGCAGCCCCAGGCGCCGGAAGCCGACAAGCCGGCCAGTACCTAAACAGGTGTGGCGCCTAAGCAGGAATTGATGATCTGAGCCGACAAGGCGGGCCCGCAAGCCCGCCTTGTTTGCTTTGGTGTTGATCAGCTCTTCTTGGCGTCGAGCGCGCCCGTCTGGAACACGATCCCCGCAGCCGCGGCACCGATCAGCGGCGCCACGATGAAGAGCCAGAGCTGAGAGAGCGCGCCGCTGCCGGCAAACAGCGCCGGTCCGAGGCTGCGGGCGGGGTTCACCGAGGTGCCCGTGATCTGGATGCCAACGAGGTGGATCGCAACGAGTGTCAGGCCGATGGCGAGGCCGGCGTTGGCCGTCGCAGCGCCGGCACCCGTCGAGCCGAGGATCACGACGACGAACAGGAAGGTGGCGACCACCTCGAACACGAAAGCCGCGCCGAGCCCGTAGCCGCCGAGATAGGTCGGCCCCCAGCCGTTCTGGCCGAGACCCTGCTTGGCGACATCGAAGCCCGCGAGCTTGCCTGAAGCGATCATGTAGAGCACGGCCGCGCCGGCGATCGCGCCGAGGCATTGCGCGATCACGTACTGGATGAAGTCGCCACTCGACATGCGCCCGGCGATGAGGGCACCGAGGCTGACGGCGGGATTGATGTGGCAGCCAGAGACGGGGCCGATGCCGTAGGCCATGCCGATGAGCGCAAGGCCGAAGGCGACGGCAATGCCGTGCACACCGATGACACCGGCACCGGCAATGACCGCGGAGCCGCAACCGAGAAAGACGAGCGTGAAAGTGCCGATGAATTCTGCGACGGCCTTGTTCATGGCGAAACCCCTGAAAGAGGATGTGAAGCGC
>JAEYYJ010000083.1 GCA_023430845.1 Pseudomonadota bacterium | reverse complement strand
GTCGTTGCCAAGGCGAAAGCTGGCGTGCCCGTGCTGGGCATCTGCAATGGCTTTCAGATCCTTTGTGAAACAGGCTTGCTGCCGGGCGTTCTGCAGCGCAATGCCTCGCTCAAGTTCATCTGCAAAGATGTGTGGCTGAAGGTCGAGAATACGCGCACGCACTTCACGCGTTGCTACAACCAGGGCGAAGTCGCGCAGATGATCTGCGCGCACGGTGACGGCAATTATTTCGCCGATACCGCGACGCTGGACAGGCTGGAAGGCGACGGGCAGGTGGCATTCCGCTACTGCGATCCGGCGGGCAATATCACGCCAGAGTCCAACGCTAACGGTGCTCAGCGCAATATTGCGGGCATTTCGGATGCGACAGGCCGGATCCTCGGCATGATGCCGCATCCGGAGAACGCCGCCGAAGCCATGCTCGGCTCGGTCGATGGGCGCAAACTCTTCGAGAGCCTGCTCGCGGCGGCTTGAGCAGGCAGGTCGCGCTTTTAGTGCGAGTGGGGCCTCGGGCCCCCACACCCCGATCGGGGGACACCCCGCACCTCCGTCTCCCGTCTTTTATGAACTTGTAGCCCGCAGCAAGCGCACCAGATCCCTTCTCCCCGTTCTGCACGGGGAGAAGGTTAGGATGAGGGGCGGCCCAATCGCTGACGCCGGCGTATATGTCCGCCCCTCACGTCTTGCTGAAAGCACGCCAGAGGCGTGGCCCTCTTCCCGCAAGGGCGGGGAGAGGGGATAGAGTCTCATTACTTTACGCTGGAGAACGCTGTCGGCTGAAGGAACTGGTTCACGACTTTGGCGACGATCGGACCGTCCTTCTCTGTCTCCGCGCGCTTAGCCAGCCACTCGGGGTCGGCCGCGAAGGCGTTCCACTTCTTCTCGCGATCGGCAAGGCTGTCGAATGCCAGCAGGTAGTAGAGCGCCTGGTTCGACTCACCCACCAGCACGGTCCAGAAGCCTGCTTGCTTGATGCCGTGCTTTTCCCAGAGCTTCAGGGTGATGGTCTCGAAGCGGTTGAGGAGATTTGGTAGGCGGCCGGGTACACAGTGGTAGACCCTGAGCTCGTAGATCATGGTGGCGTTTTCTCCTGAAGTTGTAAGATATTAGGTCTCAAGGTGGGATATTAGGGCGCCAAGTCACCCATTCTGAGGCGTTCGAAGGCCTCGTCAGGGCTTTGTGAGCCTCTTTAGGACCCCGATGTTGGCCTATTCGGGTAGGTTTGGCCACTAGCCACGAACGTTCGCGCCCGATATATCGGCTCTGCCTTTCAGCTAAGTATCTGAAATAGCATAATAAGGGCCAACCTGCCATGCGCAGCTTCCAGGCCTTCGCCTGCTAACCATGCAATTTTGGAGTGCGCCGCACAAAAATCCCCCTTGTAAATGGTGCGGCGCACATATACCTATATCCGTGCGAGAGCGATCTCGCAGCCCTCCTTTGGGCGTTTCCTCCCTAGACTTGGGCCGTTCGGAATCCGGACGGCCCCTTTTTTTGGCCTATGGCATACCAAGCCGGGCTGACCCGCGCACGGACGGGGTGACGGGCGCGATCACGCGGGCTATAGACCCGCGCGCAGCTTGAAATTTCACTCCCGAAAGACCTCGTCCGATATGTCCGACACCATTGCCGTGAACGCCGCTCTGCTCGAACGCCTCGTCGCCGCCCTGGAGCGCATGGCGCCGCTGGCTGCGCCGCCGGTCGATTTCGAAACCGCAGACGCCTTCGTCTGGCAGGCAAATCCGGCAGCGTTCGTGCCCGTGCCGCATGTCAATCGCCAGCCGCTGGCGCTTCTCAAAGGCATCGAAATCGCATCGGACCAGCTTCTGGAGAATACACGCCGCTTCGGCAAGGGGCTTCCCGCCAACAATGCGCTCCTTTGGGGTGCCCGCGGCATGGGCAAGTCTTCGCTCGTGAAGGCCGCGCACGCCGAAGTCTCCAGGGAGATGACCGCAGCCGGTGCCAAGGGCGGCCTGAAACTCGTCGAGATCCATCGCGAGGACATCGACTCGCTTCCCGCCTGCCTCGCATACATGCGTGGCAGCGCGCACCGCTTCATCGTGTTCTGTGACGACCTCTCCTTCGATCACGATGACACGAGCTACAAGTCGCTCAAGGCCGTGCTTGAGGGCGGCATTGAAGGACGTCCGCAGAACGTGCTCTTCTATGCGACGTCGAACCGCCGTCACCTCATGCCGCGCGACATGATGGAGAACGAGCGCTCGACGGCGATCAATCCGTCCGAAGCCGTGGAGGAGAAGGTCTCGCTCTCCGATCGCTTCGGGCTGTGGCTCGGCTTCCACAACGGCAGCCAGGACCAATACTTCGACATGGTGCGCAGTTATGCGGCGCATCATGGCCTCAAGATCAGCGATGAGGCGCTGATTGCAGAGGCGCGCGAATGGGCCATGACGCGCGGTGGGCGCTCGGGGCGCGTCGCGTGGCAGTTCATCCAGGATCTGGCTGGGCGCCTCGGCGCCACGCTGGTGAGCGACTAGGGTGGTGTCGTGCGTCCCGCGCCACGCCCGATGAGATTAAGGGAGTGGATGCGATGACGAAGACGACAGTGGCCATCATTGCTCAGGGCGCCATGGGCGCCGGCACAGCGGCACGGCTGACATCCAACGGCGTCGACGTCGTGACGTGGCTCGAGGGCCGCAGCAGTGCGAGCCGTGCGCGCGCCGAGAAGGCCGGGATGCGCGGTGTTGATCTCGCCGGCATTGCCGCCGCCGACATCATTCTCTCCATCGTGCCGCCGAGCGACGCGCTCAAACTCGCCGAGCAGTTGGCGCCGACGCTTACGGCGTCGAAGAACAAGCCGCTCTATGCGGACATGAATGCAGTGAGCTCCGCGAAGGTGGAGCAGGTCGCGGCCGTTATCGCGCCGACGGGCTGCACGTTTTCGGATGGCGGCATCATCGGTCCGCCGCCGCGTCCCGACACGCAGAACACCGTCTACTTCTTCTCGGGCATTCCGGGAGATCGCGTGGCGTCGCTGGCCAAGGGCGGGCTACAGGTGAAGATGGTCGACGGTCCGATCGGTGCGGCCTCGGCTCTCAAGATGTCCTATGCCGCCATCGGCAAGGGGCTCACGGCGCTGGCGTCCGCGTCGATCCTGATGGCCGACAAGTACGGCGCCAAGGAAGCGCTGCTCGAAGAGCTGCAGCGTAGCCAGCCCAATACGCTGAAAGGCGTGAGCTGGTCGGTGCCGGACATGTTCGAGAAGGCCTATCGCTTCGTCGGTGAGATGGAGGAGATTGCCGAGCAGAGCGGGCGCAAGTCCACCGCCGCGATCTACAACGGTATTGCGGATCTCTATCGCGAGATCGCCGCTGATCAGGATGGCCCGAAGAAGGACGTCGCGACTCTTGAGCAATTCTTCAAAAAGTAGATTTGCATCGATCGGCCGATAGAGCCGACGACATATGGGAGGCAAACATGATCGAGAAACGCGAACTCGGCCGCACCGGCGAGCAGGTGTCGGTGCTCACATTCGGCTGCGGTGCCGTCGGCGGCTTGATGGTGAAGGGTGATGCGGCCGAGCAGGAGCGCGCTGCGGCGCTCGCCCTCGATCATGGGGTGAACTTCTTCGATACAGCGCCCGGCTACGGTGATGGCGTGTCCGAGGTCAATCTTGGAAAGTTGCTGAAGAAGCTCAAGCCCAAGGCACTGATCGGCACGAAGGTGCGCATTCCGAGTGCCGATCGGGGCGCTATCGCCGCGCGCATCAATGCGTCGCTCGATGAGAGCCTCAAGCGCATGGACCGCGACCACGTCGATCTCTTCCAGCTGCACAATCCGCTCACGCCGGACGCGAGCGGCGAGACGTTGACGGCCGCCCAGGTTCTCGGCGACGTCGTGCCAGCCTTCCACAAGCTGCGTGATGCCGGCAAGATCCGTTATCTCGGTTTCACGGCGCTGGGTGACATCGGCGAGATCGACAAGGTTGTCGCTGCCGGAGCCATGGACTCGGCTCAGATCTGTATGAATGCGCTGAACCCCTCCGCCGTCGCGCCGATGGCGGAAAACTATCCGGCGCAGGACTATC
>JAEYYJ010000433.1 GCA_023430845.1 Pseudomonadota bacterium | reverse complement strand
CGGACCTCGACACCGCGGCGGCGCAGTGCCTCATCAATGATGCGCCGCTGCTGGAGACTCGTGGCGAAAAGACAGAGCGGCAGCGATGCCAACTCCGACCATGCAATCTCGGAGCTGTCGCCGAAGCGGCCATCCGCCGTCGTGAGCAACAGATAGCGCTCCTCGTAGAGCGGCAACTCGTCGAGGTCGTCGCTCGGCGCGCTGCCCATGTAGCGGACGCCGGCATCGATCTCGCGCGCATTGAGAAGACTTGCGATCTCGTCGGACGTGCGCGTCAGCAGTGTGAAGCGGACCGTCGGATTGCGATTCTGGAATGGTGCGGTTAGCGATGCGACGAGCGGCATGGCCGCCGGCATGGCGGCGATGCGCAACTGCGCGCCGTGGCCCCGCTGCATGGCCAGGATTTCCTGGCGCATGGCCTGCGCATCACCGACGAGGCGGCGCGCCCAGACGAGCACGCGCTCGCCTTCCGGCGTGAAACCAAGAAAGCGCGACGAACGCTTGACCAGTGAAACGCTCAGCATTTCCTCGAGCTGCTGGATGCCCTGAGACAGCGTCGGCTGCGCGACGCCGCAGCTTTCGGCCGCGCGGCCGAAGTGCTTCTCACGCGCCAACGCGATCATGAACTCGAGCTTTTCCAGCATCGGCGCCTCCAGTGGCCGTGAAACAGATATAGCAGTGGCGTGTTCGGGCTGGCCAGCATCCGCCAATGCCGGCGGAGCGCCTTTTCTGAGCGGGCGCAGGCCCTACGACAGCTCGGCCCGTACGACGGCGGCACCATCCGCGAGCGCCTTCAGCTTCGCGAAAGCCAGCTCGCGCGGCATGTATTTCATACCGCAATCGGGCGCCGGCACGAGCTTGTCGGCAGGCAGAAACTCGAGGCCTGAGCGAATGCGTTCGGCGACTGTCTCCGCCGTCTCGGCCGTCTTGTCGCCGAGATCGAGCACGCCGAGCATGACCTTTTTGGGTGTCAGCTCCTTGAGGATGCCTAGATCGAGCTTGGGCTGCGCCGCTTCGATCGAGATCGTCTCGGCGACCGTATCGGCAAGCTCGGGCAGGAAGGAGTAGCCAACGGGCTTGTTCGAGCCGGGCACGACGGCGGCATAGCCAAAGCAAAGGTGGACGACGGTCGGCACCTTGATGCCTTCGAGCGCGCGATTGATGGCTTTGATAGCAATGCGCTTCGCGGCATCGGGGTCGTTGCGCAGCCATGGCTCGTCGAGCTGGATGACATCGGCGCCGGCTTTGACGAGATCATGTGCCTCCGCGTTCACTGCGGCGGCGTAGTCCATGACCATCTCGTCGGCATCCTTGTAGAACTCGTTCTTCGCCTGCTGGCTCATCGTGAACGGGCCGGGAAGCGTGATCTTGGCGAGACGGTCGGTATTCGCGCGCAGAAACGCCATGTCGCGCACTTCGACGGGACCACGGCGACGGATCTTGGCGACGACGCGGGGCACGGGCGTGCGCGTATTGCCCGTGCGCGCGATGACTTCACCCGCCTCGCTTGCGTCGATTCCTTCGAGTGCCGTGGCAAAGCGATTCGAGTAGCTTTCGCGACGCGCCTCGCCATCGGTGATGATATCGATGCCGGCGCGCTCCATGTCGCGGATGGCGAGGATCGTCGCGTCGTCCTGTGCCTGCTCGAGCTGGGCCTCGGGAATGCGCCAGATGTTCAGGCGCACGCGCGGCACCTGCTTCGACAGCATTTCACGGTTCACGAGCCAGTCGGGCTGCGGGTAGCTGCCGACCACGGTTGTGGGCAGGATCTTGTTGGTCACGCGCGTTCTCCCTGCGGATGCTGTTGTTGCCGGCGGCGTCGAGCCGACTTTCCGATCACCATGCGCCCCTCAGGCCGCCGCGAGAAGATGTCATACGACTGCGGCGGCGGAACGCAGAAAATGCCGGCGAAGACGCGCGGGCTGTCGACGATCGTGCGCGGCTGTCCCTGCGACAAAGGCGCCGGATTGCAGCTCGAGAAAGTCTTAAAGGTTCGATGTCGGGAATCGGCAGCGGCAGCCTCCCCCTATCCGAGAGCTTTCCGCACAGACAAGATGCGCCAATTTATATAGCAGAATCAATTCATTAGATCCGGGATCGTCGCAATTCGCCTCGGCTTAAATGATCGCCCCGACATCCTCGACGAGCACGAGCAGGAGCCGCAAATCGATTCAATTCTTACCGATCGGTTTAGCGTTTCCTTGCAGCGCGCCCGCTACGACTTCGTGCAAGCAAGTCAGGGGTCTGCGTAAAATGAAACTACAGCACATAGCCGCGATCGTCGGCACCGGTGTCATCTCGCTCAGCGCAGCGGCATTCGCCGCGAGTAATCTCCTCGCCAGCAGCCCGCCGCCCGCCGTTGCAGCACCAGCGGCCGCGATGCCCATTCCCCAGCGCCATACGCTGGCCGACATGGAGGCGCTGCCGGACGGCATTTCCTACGACGACGCCGCGCGCAGACTCGGCACGGTCGGCCATATCGAAGGCCGAACGCTGGCCGTCGACATGGGGCTTTCGCAGGGCGGCAACGCCGCAGTGTATGCATGGCCCAATCCGGACGGATCTCGCGTCGTGCTCGTGTTCCAGCACGACCGCCTCGTGTACCGGACGCACGAAGGGCTGCGCTGAGCGCACTCTTACCTGAGTTGCAGAGCCTATCCGAGCGCGCGACCCAGCGCGCCAATGAGGCGGTCGCAGTCCACCTCGTCGTTGTAGACGTGGGGCGAAATGCGCAGGCGCCCGAGGCGTGGCGCCGCATAGATCTGCTCGCCGGCAAGGCGCTCCACGAGCCCGTCCGGCATGCCCTCCGGAAATCCGAGGCTCAGGACGTGCGGCGCGCGCACGTTCTCGGCCGGGCAGGTGATTGCGAGACCCGCAACGCCCTCCGCAATGCGCCGGGTCAGCATCGCGAGCCGCGCAACGACTGCATCGCTTCCCCAGGCCGCCATCATCTCCATGCCGATCGCGGCCATTTCCATGGAGATGAAGTGATCGCGCTCACCCATGTCGTAGCGGCGCGCGTCGGGCACGTAGCGCGTATCGGCGAAATAGACTGGGTTCTCCGCTTTCACGTCGCGGCGACCGAATGCCGTCTGCTCGAGCGGCACACCGCCTTGATGGCGCTTGGCCACATAGATGAAGGCGCGGCCATAGGGACCGAGTACCCACTTGTAGGTTGGAAAGATCAGGAAGTCGGGGTCGAGGCGCTGCACATCGGTCGCGATCACGCCGACGCCATGCGTGGCATCGACGAGAAAGGCGGCGCCCTGCCGCTTGAGTGCGATCTGCACGCGCGCGATGTCGATGAGGCCGCCATCCGACCAATGAACCGATGAGATCGAGCACAGCGAAAGCGGCGGCGCACCGGGCCGCTCGATGGCTTCGAGGATCACACGCGTCCAGTCCGCATCGGCGGGCTGCGGTACGGTCTCGATGGTGAAGCCTTGCGCCTCGGCACGCGTCTGCCACTCGAGGACGGGCGATGTGTGGTCGTTCTCCAGGACGAGAACGCGTGAGCCTCTTGCAGATGCGAGCACCTTGCCCG
>JAEYYJ010000431.1 GCA_023430845.1 Pseudomonadota bacterium | reverse complement strand
CTCGGTTACCTCGCGCTTGGTCGCTTCATCGCCCAGCAGCTCGTTCTGACCGGAACGGTGATCGTCGCCGCCGGCCTGATCTACCTGACCATCTGCTCGATCACGCGCACGATCGACCAGCCTTCCAATCCCATTGGCCACACGCTCACGACGCGCCTCGGCGTAACGCCCGCACGGCTCGGCGAACTCGCGTGGCTGGTCGAGATGCTCCTTACGCTCCTGCTGCTGCTCATTGCCGTACCGCTGGTGCTCGTGCAGTGGGGTTTCACCGCGGCCGACATTCGCGACTGGTTCGCTCGCGCGTTCTTCGGCTTCGAGATCGGCCAGCTCCGCATCTCACCTGCCCGCATCCTCTTCGGCATACTGCTCTTTATTGGCTTGGTCTTCGCGACGCGCATCTTCCAGCGCTGGCTGCACGATCGCGTTCTCCAGCCGCGCCGCGTCGAGGCCGGTATTGCCAATTCCATCGAGACGGCCGCCGGCTACACCGGCATCGCGCTCTCCGCGATCCTCGCGATTTCCTATGCGGGTCTCGACATCACCAACATCGCGATTGTCGCCGGCGCCCTGTCGGTCGGCATCGGCTTCGGCCTCCAGTCGATCGTCAACAACTTCGTCTCGGGCCTCATTCTGCTCGTCGAGCGGCCGGTGAAGGTGGGCGACGCCATCGTCGTCGGCGATCAAGAGGGCAACGTCCGCCGCATCAGCGTGCGTTCGACCGAGATCGAGACCGCCAATCGGGCGCGTCTGATCATCCCGAACTCCGAGCTGATCACCGGCCGCGTGCTGAACAAGACCCATCGCAGCCTCATGGGCCGCGGCAGCGTGCGCATTTCAGCGAGCAGGAATGCCGATCCCGAGCGGGTGCTTGAGGTTCTCGTCGCGTGCGCGAAGGCTCATCCGCAAATACTGACCGAACCGCCCCCCGGCGCAGTCTTCGACAACATCGCCGCAAGCTCGCTCGATTTCTTCATGTGGTTCTTCGTTGCGGACGTCTCGCGTGCCGGCGGCGTGCAGTCCGATCTGCGCATCGCCATCATGAAGGCCTTCAAGGAGGCCGGCATCGAGATCCCGTACGCGCAGCACGACATTCACCTGCGCGACCTCGACGGCGTGCGTACGCTCATCAATCGCGCTGTCGAAGAGCGCGCGGGAAAGACACAAGGCGCGCCGCGAGGAGCACCCGACCGGACCAGCGCCCAGGATTTCGACGAGAGCACCGACGGCCACGAACCGCCACCCGACGAGCCACCCGCAAGGGGCGGTTAGTCCCCCGATCGCTGAGAAGTCGCGGGCTCCCAGTCGCCGAACTGGGTGGGCGCCAGGCGGCTCATGTCGAGCAAGCCTACTGACACGAGCACGCCAGCCTCGACCGGTGCCGCCTGCGCCTCGTCGGGCGCCTTGCCCGCCGTGATGAAATAAAGCGCGCCCCCGGCCACGGAGATGGCCAACGAGGCAAAGAGGCTCCGCGGCAGCGGACGAATGCGATCGATCAACATGCTGGCGATGATCCGGACGAGAGACGAGACGCAGCAACCAAAGGTTGCCGTCCGATCATCCTGCGCGCAAAAGATTTAGGAGGTATTAACCGGCGTGCCACTCCGACACGCCGGTCGATCGATCCGCCCTCTACCCGCGGATCGAAAAGCCGCCGCAAACCGGGATCGCCGTGCCCGTCACGAAATCCGACGCCGGCGCCGCGAGGAAGACCGCGATGCCCGAGAAATCCTCGGGCTTGCCCCAGCGTCCCGCCGGCGTGCGCGAGAGCACGTTCTCGTTCAGCCCTTCGATATCGACCCGCGCCCGCTGCGTAAGCTCGGTATCGATCCAGCCTGGCAGGATGGAATTCACCTGGATGTTGTCCTTGGCCCAGGCCGTCGCCAGCGCGCGCGTCATCTGCACGATGCCGCCCTTCGATGCCGCATAGGCCGTCGTGAGCGGCGCACCGAACAGCGACATCATCGACCCGATGTTGATGATCTTGCCGCCGCCCGCCTTCTGCATTTCCGGATAGACCGCCTGCGAGCAGTAGAAGGCACCATCGAGATTGATCGACAGGATCTCGCGCCATTCGCCGACCGTGTATGTCTCGGGTGCCTTCCGGATATTGATGCCCGCGTTGTTCACGAGAATGTCGATGCGGCCCATCTGCTTCGCGGCATCCGCGACCATCTTCCGGCAGGAGGCTTCGTCCGCTACATTCACTTCGACCACCGCCGTACGCACGCCACGCTTCGCCAGCGCTGCCGCTGCGGCCTTCGATTTTTCCGCCTTGCGCGCGGCAATGACAATGTCGGCGCCTGCATCGGCAAGCCCCTGGGCCATGCCGAGACCGATGCCGCCGTTGCCGCCCGTGATGAGCGCCACCTTACCCTTCAAATCGAACATGAGACCGCTTCCTCTGCTTTGTCTGGCTCTGCTTCGTCCGGCCGCCGGCTGCTTCCTGTGGTGCTGACGTTGTAGTGTCGGAGTAGCGGCGCTGTCACGCCTTTGTCGGACGCGGTTCCAACACCATCTGCGTCTGCGTGACGATCGCGACGACACCGCCGTCGTTCTCACGCGTGATC
>JAEYYJ010000416.1 GCA_023430845.1 Pseudomonadota bacterium | reverse complement strand
CTGGCCGCTCACGAATATCCGCGCCGCGTGCACTTCATTGCCGAAATGCCGATGACCGTGACCGGCAAGATCCGCCGGGTAGACCTGCGCCAGATAGCTGACAAACTCTAGCCCGCGCGCTTTTCTTCACCTCCCGCGTGCCCTACCATGTCCGGACAAAAAGCAGGCATGAGGGAGAGTGAAATGTCCGAAACGATCGTCGAGAAACTCGCTGAATACGGGGTTGCGGAACGGGACCGGACGCTGCCGGCGGAAGTGCGCCATCACGCCAAGCGGGCGCTGATCGACTGGTTCGCGTCGCTGCTGCCCGGCACCGAGGTCGACCCCGCCCAGGCTGTGATCAAGGGCCTCGCGGATGAGCTGGGCCACGGCAAAGCCTACGTCTACGGCTCAGGCAAGTTCGCTCCGCTGCGCACGGCCGCCCTCATCAACGGCACGGCCTCGCACACCATCGAGTTCGACGATATCTTCCGTGACGCCATCTATCACCCCGGCTGCCCGACCATCAGCGCCGCACTTGCGGCCGCGCAAACCAAGGGCGCGAACGCCGCGGACCTGCTGACCGCGATCATTGTCGGCTATGAGGTTTCGACGCGCATCGGGCTCGCGGTGCAGCCCTCGCACTACAAGTTCTGGCATACGACCGGCACGGTCGGCACGTTCGGCGCCGCGGCCGCCGTCGCGACGATCCTCAAGCTCAACGAAGAGCAGTTCGCGCACGCGCTGGCGACTTCCGCGACCATGGCAGCGGCGCTTCAGCAGGCCTTCCGCTCGGACTCCATGTCGAAGCCCCTGCACGCAGGCCATGCCTCGGAGGCTGGCGCCATGGCAGCGCTCAGCGCAGAATACGGCATGACCGGCACGCTCGACGTTCTCGAAGGCGAAGCGGGCTTCGGCGCGGCCATGAGCACGACGGTGGACTGGTCGAAGGCAACGGCCGGCCTCGGCGCGCACTACAACATCACGCAGATGACCTTCAAGAACCACGGCTGCTGCGGTCATGCCTTCCCGGCCATCGACGGCGTGCTGCATCTGAAGGCCGAGCACGGCTTTGCACCGGAAGCCATCAAGCGCATTCGCGTCGGCGGCTATCGCGCCACGCTCGATGTCGCGGGCGTGCCGAAAGCGTCGACGCCGTTCGAGGGCAAGTTCTCGACGCCGTTCCTCGTCGCGAGCGCGCTCGTGCACGGCAGCGTGCGCCTCAATGCGTACGAGCCGGAACGGCTAGCCGATCAGCGCGTCCAGACGCTGTCCGACAAGGTCGAGCTGAAGCTCGACGAGCAGTGCGCCGCCGATTTCCCGAAGCGCCGTTCTGCGAAGGTCGCGATAGAACTCGCGGACGGGCGCACGCTCGAACACTACCAGCCGACGCGCAAGGGCGATCCAGATGCACCGCTCACCGACGCGGATGTATCCGACAAGTTCCTCGAACTGACCGGTCCGGTACTTGGCGCCGATGCCGCCAAGCGCCTTCTCGCCGACCTTTGGGCTGCGGACCAGCCGCACACGCTTTATGCTGTTCCCGGAGATGCACTGCGCAAAGCAGGCTGATTCTGGAGGAAGCTATGAGGCTCAAGGACAAGGTCGCGATCATCACGGGCGCGGCAGCGGGCATGGGTGCGGCCACCGCGCGGCTCTTCGCGCGCGAGGGCGCGATCGTGGTGCTCACGGATGTCGATGACAAGGATGGCCCAGCCGTCACCGCCGACATCGTGCGCACGAACGGCAATGCGCGCTTCGAGAAGCATGACGTATCGAGCGACGCCGATTGGCAACGCATTGTCGATACGACGCTCGCCGCTTA
Source organism: Pseudomonadota bacterium (assembly GCA_023430845.1). Classification (GTDB taxonomy): domain Bacteria; phylum Pseudomonadota; class Alphaproteobacteria; order Rhizobiales; family Hyphomicrobiaceae. The sequence goes on along the minus strand of JAEYYJ010000416.1, from coordinate 880 downwards.
TGGCCGCATCGACATTCTCATCAACAATGCCGGCGTCAGCGGCTCGATCCCCGACAAGCTCAATCTCGAAATGTGGGATCGGCAGATGTCGATCAACGCGCGCGGCAACTTTCTCGGCTTGCGCGCCGTCATTCCGACCATGCAGACGCAGAAATCCGGCGCGATCGTGAACATTTCCTCGATCAGTGGCGTGCTCGGTCAGGACTACGTGCATATGGCGTACAATGCCGCGAAGGGCGCAGTGCGCACGATGACGAAAGCGGCGGCCGTGCAGTATGCGAAAGACGGCATTCGCGTGAATTCCGTGCATCCGGGCTTCATGCCGCCCATGCGCACATCCAAGCTCACTGCCGATCCGGAACTGCGCAAGAATCTGCTCGCCGGCATTCCCATGGGGCGCACGGGCGAGATCGACGAGGTCGCGTACGCGAACCTCTTCCTTGCGTCGGACGAAGCGTCCTACATCACCGGCGTCGAGCTGATGGTGGATGGCGGGTTCACGGCTGTTTAGTATTTGCCGCCGGCTGCTGGGAAGGGGTTCTCCGCGGTGGTGCTATGCCGGCGGCGCCACTTACCCCGCCGCCGCGCTTTCCGCAACGCACGCACTTTTCGCGCGCAGATCGAAATTTCCGCCGATCTTGATGGAGCAGCACGCATGCTGCTGCTCGAAGGGCCGGCCAATCGCATCGCACACGCCGATCACGCCTTCCGCAGGGAAGGCGATGCCGTCGAGGCCCGCCATCACGGCATAAGCATCGACGATCCGCTTATGCATTCCCGGCGGTCGCGCACAGCCGAGCAGCACCGGCTTTGCTCCGAGCCGCTGCCGCGCTTCGAGGAAGATGCGGCCGACGTCGTGCGCGGAAGGCGTCACGAACAT
>JAEYYJ010000392.1 GCA_023430845.1 Pseudomonadota bacterium | reverse complement strand
GGAGGTGCGTCCAGGCGTGGCTCGGCGCGAGCGAGCCGGCCAGGGCGAAGAAGCCCGGCGCCCACTGGGGGATATCGCGGATGCAGCCGTCGGTGATCACACCGACCGAGCCGAGGCCCTTGTGCACTGTGCTCTGCACCTCACCCCAAAATGCGCCGTAGCCTACTTCCGCGCCATCGAGGTCCTGCAGAACCGTGAACGTGGGGACTCCGCCGGAGGCAATGTACTCGTAGTAACCAATGCGCTGATTGCGGGCCGCGTCACCGGTGATCTCGTTCTGATGCGTGGCGCGGATCGTGCCCGTGCGCGCATAGCCGACGACGGCGACGACATCCGGAAACGGGCACACGAACGGCTTCACCGTGTAGCCGTGCAGGCGGCGCTCGGGCGCCACGATCTCGAGGGCATTACAGATCGTCGGCGTGTCGACGGTCTGAAGAAAGGCCAGCGTTTCAGTAGATACGGTGGTCATAGGCGTTTCCTCGTTTACGAATGGATTGGTCTCGAGACGGCCCCGCCGGCAAACCACCACGGAAGAAGGAGATGCACTTCTTCCCCACGGCCGGCGGACTAAATTATTACTGCGCGGCGAGCTGGATGCGGCGCTCGTCCACGCCGACCTTGCGCGCCGCTTCCACGATCGCACCCCAGGTGTCCTTGGGTAGCGGCACGCCATTGGCGAGACGCTCGGCCTTGGTGCGCTCTTCGGGCTCTCCGGGAATGAGCACCTCTTCGCCAGCCTTTGCAGGCTTCGCGCCCTTCACGAAGTCGACATAGCGCTGCACATCCTTGGGGAAGAAGCCGGACGTATCGAGCTTGGCAGGATCCACGTAGAACGAGAGCATCCCGTTCGAGAACTTGCGGCCCGGCTCGGTCGCGCCCGTGCCGGTGAGAGAGCCGCCGAGCAACTCGCACATGAGCGCCAGGCCCGAACCCTTGTGGTCGCCGAAAGCGCGAATCGCGCCCGTCCCCTGGCTGTGATTGCGCAGGCCTGTCGGCGTGTAATCCCCATAGAGCACGTGCGGATCATTGCTGACCTTCCCATCCGGGCCAATCAGCGCGTCCTCGGGAAGGGCCTTGCCGCCGAACGAGGCGTTGAGCACTTTGCCTTCGGCGACGACCGACGTCGCGAAGTCGAGGATCACTGGCGTCTTGCCGGGGCGCGGCACGCCGACGCAGTAGGGCGCCGTCGAGAAGCGGCGCTCGGTCGCCCCGAACGGCGCGACGAGAATGCTGCCCGCCGCATTGACGAAATGCACCGACACGAGACCTTCGGCCGCCGCCATCTCGGCCCAGTCGCCAACGCGGCCGATATGTCCCACATCCCGCAGCGCCACGCAGGAAAGGCCCATCTCCTTGCACTTCTTGATGCCCAGCGCGACGGCTTGCGGCGTAATGGTCTGGCCGAAGCCATACTGACCATCGACGACCGCGATGACGGGCGTCTCGGAAACGATTTTGATCTCGCGATCGGCGATAAAGGCGCCTTCGGCCTTCCATTGCAGATAGCGGGGCACGCGCTGGACGCCGTGACTGTCGTGGCCGGTCAGGTTAGCGATCACCAGATACTTGCCGATGCGCTTGCCCTCCGCCTCCGAGCAGCCGGCCTTGATGAAGATGTCGCGCACGAGATCCTCGAGCGCCTGCGCCTTGATGCGGATCATTCGTCCTCCCGGAAGTGTCGGCTTGGATGGGAAATTTCCCCTCTCCATTGCACGACGGAAGGTGACGGGTCTACTGGGGAGAGGCACCCGCACCCCTGCAGTGAGAGTGATGCCGTAAGCTCTGGCTGCAAGCCTTCTGGTCAGGCATGCGCGGCCAATGTATTGTCCGCGCCATGATAAAGGCTGCGATCGTCAACGACACCGGTGGCAAAGGGCATTACGGCTGTGACCTCGTCATGGCGCGCCTCCGCGAGGAGCTAGCCCGTGCGGGAGGAACCGAAGTCTGGTCGCATCCCGTTGGGGTAGACTGGCAGCCGCTAGAGAACGAACTCCTTAATCGCCCCCAAGTTGACGTCGTGATCGTCAACGGCGAGGGTAGCATTCACCATTCTGCCACGCGGCCGCGCGCACGCTATCTTCCAGCAATGGGCCCATTCGCGAAAAATCGGCTGAACGCTGGAACCTTCCTCATCAACGCAACCATTTGTGACATCGATCAATCCGTCGCAGACGATCTGAAGGCCTTCGACGCGATTTTTGTTCGCGACGATGGTAGCCGACGAGCGCTGGCCGAGTATGGTCTCACTTCGCGCGTCGTCGCCGATCTCACCCTCGGTGCAAGCCTTCCGTCGGCTGACAAGCGCGAGGGGATCGGCGTCACCGATAGTGTCCTCGGCGAAGCAGCGGCCGATCTGGCAAAGCTGGCCATCCAGAATGGGTGGAATAGTCAGGTCATGCACGACCGAAAGCGCGCCAAATCGGGGACCACGAGTTTCTGGTCTCGTTTTGGACGCGGAAAGCATAACGACGATTTCGGGTCGTTCGCCCGCTTTCTTTCATCTCATAAACTCATTGTAACCGGCCGCTACCACACGGTCACGATGTGCATCGCGACGCGAACGCCTTTCGTCGCGTTGGAATCCAATACTCCCAAGATATCATGGCTTCTGGACGACGTGTTCGGAAACAATCGGCGCCTCATCGAGGCCTCGGCACTCCAATCGCTCTCGACCGAGCAATACGCTACGTGGGCCGAACAGGAGAGAGGGGCAATTGAAACTGCCGTTACTGCGGCCAAGACCGGCGCATCGGAAATGTTTCGCGAAATATGCGCAGGCCCGAAAAGGGAAAAAATATGAGAGCCCGATCGACTATTCGATCTTTCTAGTCAGGATCATGGCGATGGATGGCTCCCGAGATCTGAGATCGTATCCGATCTGAGCCAGCAGCGCGAAAAGAGCTGCATCGCTCCGGACATGGTTGCGATAGTGCTCTTTGGGGTTGTAGCTGTGCCCCTTGCGCCCAAGCGAAAACCCAACGAGTTCGACGGAGGCGGCGCCATGACGAAGCACCAAAGCTGCCGTCATTGCACCGCTCGACAAATCAAGAAACGGCAGGGGCGCTCCGAGTAGATCATCGAGCATTTGATATCGGGAGAGCCAGTCGAACTTGGTAATATCGGATGCCACGGGCGCGAGAAAATCAGTTGCATATGAATAGTGCGGATCGTCGAGCAGTACCGCTTTTCCGATGCTATCAACTCCCATCAGGGCATTTCGCACCTCGACGTCTGCGGGATTGGTCCGCGCGAGGACGTGACAGTGAATGAAGCTGAAGTCAGGAGCGCGCCCCAGCAGTCGCTTCAGCGAAGCCGCCGAGCCATTGCAGCAAACGATTGGCTGGCTGTCATAGCTCGACAGATCCGGATCGGGCGCTGATCCAAAGACGATGCAGTGGCGCCCGCGAAGCGAAGCGCAGTATTCGTCGAGCGGACCCGGCGGCAACGTAGGCGGTTTACTGTTGAGATGCACGGTAGAGCGCCGGGGGGCGAACCAGCGCTTGCGGTTCCGATTTTTCAGCCCCAGCGCCGTTCTCAGGCCCATTCCGGATTCCCCTCACCCCTGGACATACAAATCCGAAACTTGAAAAACTTGGAGGCGACGGCCGGAATTGAACCGGCGTACGCGGATTTGCAGTCCGCTGCGTCACCACTCCGCCACGTCGCCCCATCATCGAACCACCGCACTGGCGCCCGTCGATGAGCTTGTGCGTCCGGGTGAGCCCCGGCTGCAAACGGCAACCGGGCGCGACGCACGGGCGACCCTCTAGCACAGCCCTCGCCGAGCGCAAATAGGCACACACATCACACCCGAGCGGCGATCCGCGAATGC
>JAEYYJ010000152.1 GCA_023430845.1 Pseudomonadota bacterium | reverse complement strand
GGATGCTTGATCGGCGGGCTCGAGATCCGCATGTGGACCTCCTTCGCACCCGCGTCGCGGATCATATCGACGATCTTCTTGGACGTGGTGCCGCGCACGACGCTGTCGTCGATCAGGACGACGCGCGAGCCCCGAATGACGCCGACGTTTGCCGAATGCTTGAGCTTCACGCCGAGCTGGCGGATACGCTGCTCGGGCTCGATGAACGTGCGGCCGACGTAGTGATTGCGTACGATGCCAAGTTCGTAGGGAATGCTCGAGAACTGCGCGTATCCGATCGCGGCCGGCACGCCCGAGTCCGGGATCGGCACGATCACGTCGGCGGGGACCAGCGACTCGCGCGCGAGCTCGACGCCGAAGCTCTTGCGAACGTCATAAACACTTCGCCCGCCAGAGACCGAGTCTGGGCGGGCGAAATAGATGTACTCGAAGATGCAGGGGCGAGCCGGGCGTTTGGGGAAGGGACGGTGGCTCTCGATGCCCTCGGCCGTGATCACCACTACTTCGCCGTTGTCGATCTCGCGCACGAATTGCGCGCCGACGATGTCGAGGGCGCACGTCTCGGAGGCGAGCACATAGGCCTCGCCGAGCTTCCCGAGCACGAGCGGGCGAATGCCGACGGGATCGCGCGCGCCGATCAGCATGTCGTTCGTCAGGCCGACGAGCGCGTAGGCGCCTTCGATCTGCAAAAGCGCGTCGATGAAGCGCTCGACGATGCGGCGCTTCTTGGAGCGGGAAATGAGGTGGAGAATGACCTCGGTGTCCGAGGTCGACTGGCAGATGGCGCCGGACGAGACCAGCTCCTGGCGGAGCGTGAGGGCGTTCGTGAGATTGCCGTTGTGGCCAACAGCGAAGCCGCCCGTGTCGAGATCGGCGAACAGAGGCTGCACGTTGCGCAGGACGACGTCGCCGGTCGTCGAGTAACGGTTGTGGCCGACGGCCATACGGCCCGCGAGCCGCTCGATCACGCTCGCCTTGGAGAAGTTGTCGCCGACGAGGCCGAGGCGGCGCTCCTGATTGAAGCGCCTGCCGTCGTACGTGACGATGCCGCAGCCTTCCTGGCCGCGATGCTGGAGCGCGTGCATGCCGAGTGCGGTGATGGCGGCGGCGTCATCGTGACCGAAGATGCCGAAAACGCCGCACTCCTCGCGGAGGCGGTCACCATACCAATCTGTTTCGTCGGTTTGCAGCGTGTCGGCGTCGTGAGGGTGCGGCACGGACATCATCGCTGCGGCTCCATCGCTGCCGGTTGAGCGCCGGATATGTGACGTATGCCGCTGCAATTCAAGTCGAGCGGCGCCGTCAATAGGCGGTCGTATATGTCAAAACCGTGTCAACTTCCACCCCCAACACGCAGGCCTTCCACGCGATATTGCCGCGGCCTGCCGATGAGCAGTTACATGATGTCGCGGGGCGCTTGTCAGGCGCTCCCGGAAGCTCCGCGAATCACCGAGCGCCCAGCGTATTCTGCCACATCGCCGAGCTGCTCTTCGATGCGAATGAGCTGGTTGTACTTGGCGAGGCGGTCGGAGCGCGAAAGCGAGCCGGTCTTGATCTGGCCGGCGTTCGTCGCGACGGCGAGATCGGCGATGGTCGAATCCTCAGTCTCGCCCGAGCGGTGGGAAATGACGGCCGTGTAGCGGGCGCGCTGGGCCATATCGACGGCATCGAGGGTTTCCGTCAGTGAGCCGATCTGATTCACTTTGACGAGAATTGAGTTGCCGACACCCTTGGCGATGCCTTCGGCAAGGCGGCGCGTGTTGGTTACGAAAAGGTCATCGCCGACGAGCTGGCAGCGGTTGCCGATTGCCTGGGTAAGGGCCTTCCAGCCGTCCCAGTCGTCCTCTGACATGCCGTCCTCGATGGACACGATCGGATAGCGGGCAACGAGGTCAGCGAGGTACTTCGCCATGCCGGCGCCGTCGAGCGACTTTCCTTCGCCTTCGAGCGCATACTTGCCGCCCTTGTAGAACTCCGTCGCCGCGCAATCGAGCGCCAGCACGATGTCGTCGCCGGGCTTGTAACCCGCCTGCTCGATGGACTTCATGATGAAGCCGAGGGCCTCGTCCGCGCTCTTGAGGTTCGGCGCGAAGCCGCCCTCGTCGCCGACGTTGGTGCTGTGGCCGGCGTCGTGGAGACCCTTCCGAAGCGTGTGAAAGACCTCGGCCCCCATGCGGATCGCGTCGGCGCATGTTTCCGCGCCGACCGGCATGATCATGAATTCCTGGATGTCGATCGGGTTGTCGGCATGCGCGCCGCCATTGATGATGTTCATCATCGGCACGGGGAGGATGCGGGCGTTGGTGCCGCCGATGTAGCGGTAGAGGGGCAGGTTGCTGGCGAGGGCCGCGGCCTTGGCCGTGGCGAGCGAGACGCCGAGGATGGCATTGGCGCCGAGGCGGGACTTGTTCGGCGTGCCGTCGAGCGTGATGAGGGCCGCGTCGATGCGGCGCTGATCCTCGGCATCCATGCCGGACAGCGCATCGAACACCTCGCCGTTGACGGCATCGACGGCCTTCAGCACGCCCTTGCCGAGGAAGCGGGATTTGTCGCCGTCGCGGAGCTCATTGGCCTCATGCGCGCCGGTTGAAGCGCCCGAGGGCACGGCGGCGCGGCCGACCGAGCCATCCTCCAGGGTCACGTCGACTTCGACGGTCGGGTTCCCGCGGCTGTCGAGGATCTCGCGGCCAATGATGTCGACGATGGCGGTCATGGAGGGCTCCGGTCGGCAATGGATGATTGCGCGGGGGTATAGCCCGCGCACACCGGAACGGAAAGCCGATTGGAAGAAGAACAGCTAAAGCGCCGCGGTCGCTGCAGCGGCAACTAGAGCCGCAGCTCAGAGCCTGGAGCCGACGACCAGGGTCCAGAAGGTCTTGAACTCCGTCTTGGGATCGTGGACCAGCGCGAGCCCAATGTGCTGGGCCTCGGGCTGCAGGAGATTCTTGTTGTGCCCCGGGCTGTTCTGCCAGCCCTTCAGCACTTCGTCGAAACTGGCCTGGCCGGTGCCGACGTTCTCGGCCGCAAGCTTGGCATTGTAGCCCGCGCGTTTGACGCGATCCCAGGGATTCGAGCCGTCCGAGCCGTAGTGCGAAATGCGGTCCCACTTGGCGAGATCCTGCGCGTGGGCGCGGGCTGCGGCGGTCAGCTCGGCATCGAGCTTGAGAGGCTTGAGGCCCTTGGTGCGGCGGTAATTGTTGATGGCGTCGCGTGCGGATTCAGGATTGAGGCCGGCGCGGGAGTAGTCGCGGTCCGAGAGGGCGCCCTTGGGGGCGCGCTCGGAGGGGGCGGATGTGGGCGGCGGTGCGAGGCTCGCCATGCGCTGGCTGCTCTCGACGCGGGTCGGTGTGCGGGCTGTGAGGTCGCTGCCGAGTGAGGCCTGACGGGTGGACCTGGCCGACATTGTCGGGCTTTCGGCAAAGCCT
>JAEYYJ010000167.1 GCA_023430845.1 Pseudomonadota bacterium | reverse complement strand
TGCCGGTCGTCGCGACGCCCGAAGCCTTGAACGAAGCAATCTCCTCCGCCGAGTAACCGGCTTCGCCGAGCACCGCATCGGTATCCGCGCCAGGCATGGCCGGAAAGCGCTTGATCTCGGCGCCGCCATGCGCATAGCGGATGCCGGATGCGAGCAGCTCGACTTCGCCATAGGGCGAGTCGACCTTCTGCAATATCGTGCGATGGCCGAGCTGCGGATGCTTCACGACTTCGGCCAGCGACCATATGCGCGAGCACGGCACATTCGCCGCCGTAAGCCGCTCATCCCAGGTTGCAGCGTCGGCCGTCGAGAAAACCTCCTCGATGATCTGACGCAGCGCGACCTCGTTCTCGATGCGGGCCGGCCAATCGATGAAGCGCGGGTCGTTCGGCAGGTCTGGATGGCCGATGGCCTTGGCAAGCGCGACGAACTGCTTGTCGTTGTTGACGGCAAGCAGCAGGTGCCCGTCCTTGACCTTGAAGAGATCGGCCGTCGGCAGGCGGCTCTGCGCGCGATTACCCGACGGGCCTTGAAGGTGGCCACCCACGGTATAGTCGACGACGAACGATGACATGAACGTCAGCGCGGAATCCAGCATCGCCACATCGACGAGCTGACCCTTGCCCGTGTGCGTGCGCTGGAAGAGCGCACTCGCCACGCCGAAGGCGAGCGACATGCCGCCGATCGCGTCGCACACCGCGAAGCCTGCGCGCGTCGGACCGCTCGCCTCGGAGCCGGTGATCGACATAAGCCCGCTCATCGCCTGGATCTTGCCGTCGTAAGCGCCCGTCGTGCGCTCGGGCCCGACCTGACCGAAGCCGGAGACAGCCGCATAGATAATACGCGGATTGACCTTCGACAGCGCCTCGTAGCCGATGCCGAGCTTGTCCATGACGCCGGGGCGGAAGTTTTCCATTACGACGTCGGCCGTCTCGGCGAGCTTCTTCACGATCGCGATGGCCTCGGGCTTAGTGAGATCGAGCGCGATGTTGCGCTTGTTGGCATTGATCGCCAGCCAGCCCGTGCCGAGTCCACGATCGGACCATTCCTTGTTGGGCGGCCCATAGCGCATGTCATCGCCGCCCGGCCGCTCGATCTTGACCACGTCCGCGCCGAGCAGCGCGAGCTGGTAACTGCCGAACGGCCCCGCGAACACCTGCGTGAAATCGAGGACACGGACGCCCGTGAACGGCTGACTCATTCCGCCGCCCCCTTGAGCTTCATGTCCTCGGCGAGCTTCTCCTTCGCAATACGCTTCTGGCGATCGAACTCGGCGCGACGCTTCGCGATCTCCTCTTGCGAGAGACGATCGATGTTGGAGTAGTCGAGCTTCCAATCCGGATTGTCGCTCCAGGGAATTGGGTTCTGCACGGTCGTGCGCGGACCCGGCGCGGTCTCGAGAACACGCAACGCGTGCTCGAGCGTCTTGCGCTGCGATTCCTTATCCTTCGGCCTGCCTGCCGCGTTCCCGAGCGGAAAATCGCTGAAGGCAAAACGCGGCACGCCGACGAACTCGACGATATCCTTCGCGCAGGCCATCACGACAGTGGGAATGCCTGCTGCTTCGAGCGCGCGCGCCGCAAGACTGATACTCTGGTGGCAGACAGGGCAGTTCGCCGCGAGGATGGCAACGTCCGTCTTATCCTCCAGCACGCGCTTCACGATCTCGGGGCAGTCGACATCGAGCGTTGTGCGATGGCTGCGGTTCGTCGGAAAGCCGTGCACATGCGGCGTAAGCCCGCCGATCAGGCCGCGGGCAGCCGCGTCGCGCAGCGCCGGCAGCGGAAACCAGGTGCCGGAATCTTCCTGCGTCGTGTGATTACGATCGATGCCGACATGCGAGATGCGCGTGTCGTGATCTTTCGAGGAATCGAGCGAATAGACGACATAGAACTTCGCCGCCGAATTATACGGCGAGCCCGGCCCCTGATCGCCCTTGTCGGGCTGATAGAGCGCCGCCGTGGTGATCAGCGTCACCTTGGACTGGCTCAGCGGCTTTTTCAGCGGCGTGAACGGCACATCGTCGTAGTGCGCCCATTTGTAGGGCGCGCCATAACCAAGGCCCACGTAGTAGTTACGAATGCGCTCGCGATAGCGGATGGGCTCGGAATGGTCCGGCGCGAAGCCGAAATCCTCGTCGGCAGGGACGCTCATGGGGCGATCTCCTCAATGTTGGTTCGTTGGGCGTATTGTTGCCAGTTCGAGCGCCCGCGCAAGGCCGCCGCCCCCTTCGCGGAGCAACCCTGCCGCGCCCTTACCGACCAGTCCACTTGGGCTTGCGCTTCTCGGCAAAGGCCTTGGGCCCTTCGATCGCATCCTCGCTGTTGCGATGCGCGACATAGGCCGGATAGCGCATGTTCTTCATGCTCACTTCCATGACCGGGTTGTCGAGCGACCGCATGACCACCTGCTTGGTCGCCCGGATGCTCATCGGCGAGCATTCGAGGATCATGTCGGCCCAGCGGCGCGCCTCCTTCATGAGATCATCGTGAGGAACAACCGCCGTGACGAAGCCGAGCTCGTAACCTTCCGCTGCCGGCACGTGGCGCCCGGTCAGCATCATGCCCATGGCCTTCTTCAGCGGAATCTGGCGCGCGAGACGCTGCATGCCGCCGGCGCCGGCCGACAGCCCAACGCGCGGCTCCGGCAGCGCGAACTTCGCCTTATCCGAGGCAATGATGATGTCGCAGGCGAGCGCAATCTCGAAGCCGCCGCCCATGGCGACGCCGTTCACGGCCGCGATCAGCGGCTTGTCGAGGTCGTGGCGGTTCGTGAGGCCACCGAAACCCGACGACGGCGAAGCGGGACGCGCGCCGGACTTGGCGCGCAACGCGGCGTGGTACTTGAGGTCATTGCCTGCCGAGAACGCACGATCCCCTGCACCGGTCACGATGCCGATCCACAAGTCCGGATCTTCGGCAAAGGCGTCGAATATATTCGACAGCTCCTGGCTCACCATGGGATGCACGGCATTCATGACCTCGGGACGGTTGATCGTTACCGTCAGGATGCGGCCATCCACATCGACCTTGGTGAATTCGCCATTCTTCAGGGTGCTCATGATTTCCTCCTACACGACAACCGGCTTGATGTTTGCGAGTGCCCACGCGGCGAGCCCCGTCAGCGTGTGATCTCTATGCATCGCACCACAAAGCTGCACCCCGACGGGCAAACCGCCGACGGACATCAGCGGCAGTGTAATGACCGGCATGCCGATTGCCGACGTGAAGAAGTTGCACGCCGCATTGCCTGTCGTGCGCACCTCGTTGCCGCCCGGCGGGCCCGAATGCGGCGCGACACCCGGCGAAGCGAGCGCGATAACTGCGTCCGCATCGATCATCAGCTCGGCATGGCGCCGACGCATATCCTCGCGGCGCAGCACAGCGGTGCGATAGGTCTCGATCGTATAGCCTTCGGCGCGATCCAGGCGCTCGCCGAGGCTCGCCGACATTTGCCCGGGAAAGCGCTCGGCGAAATTCCGCCATGACCAGCGCGCTTCCCACCCGCACGTTACTGCCGTACCCGCGCCTGCTACCGAAATGGCCTGCTCGTAGGCTTCGATCTTCGCCGAAGTCTTGCGCGTAATGACCTCGACACCAGCCTGAGCAAGGTTCGCGCAAATCCTCTCGAACGCATGATGAGTGGCGGGATCGGCAATGCTCCACCCCTCCGTCTCGACGGCAATGAGGCGGCGCGGCTTGCGCGCTGCGGCCGGTGATGGATCGCCGTAAAGTCCTGGCGAGCCGGGATCGCCACCCGCGTCGACGCCGATCTGCCAGGCGCAGGCCCACATATCCTCGATCGAGTTTGCGTGTGGTCCGACCGTCGACTGGCTGTACCCCTGGCGCTCGCCACGATTGAGCGCACCCTGCGTCGGCTTGAGCGCGATGTTTCCGCAATAGCTCGATGGACGAATGATCGAACCACCGACCTGTGTACCGAGCGCGATCGGCACCATGTCGGCCGCGACCGCGGCAGCCGAGCCCGAGGACGAGCCGCCGGGCGTGCGCGCAGGATCCCACGGATTTGTCGTCGCCCCTGGATGTGACATGCCCATCTCGGTCGTGACGAGCTTGCCGAGAATTATCGCGCCGCCGCGACGTAGCGCCTGGACGGACGCCGAGTCCTCGTTCGTCACACGCCCTTTCATGGCAGGCGTGCCCATTTCGGTCGGCATATCCTTCGTCGCGATCAGATCCTTGATACCGATCGGACAGCCATCGAGCGCGGACAGCGGGCGCCCCGCCTTGTAGCGCGCATCGGCCTCGTCAGCAGCCGCGCGCGCGGCGTCGACGTTTGTACATACCCAGGCTTGCACCATGGACTCTCGTCCTGCGATCGTCTCGAGGCAGCGCTCGAGATATTTGCGCGGCGTATCGGCGCCATCTCCGAATGCACGGACGCGGTCCGAGAAGGTCAGCCGTCGCGCGGCCGGATCATAAGCGGGCGTGGACATGGGGATACTCCAATCACGTGAGTGACCTGCACTCAGACGTCGAAAAATACGGTCTCGTCCGCTCCCTGCATGCGGATATCGAGGCGATAGACGATCCCCGTGGGGCTCTCGTTGCGGACGGCGATCAGTGTGTTGCGGCGTTCAGCGGGGACGCTCGCGAGTATGGGATCGCGCGCGTTCGCCGCTGCTTCGTCCGAGAAATAGATGCGCGTGTACGCATGAAGGAGCAGACCGCGCATGAAGATGATGACGTTGATGTGCGGCGCCTGTGTGTCATCCACCGAGCCCGGCTTGATCGTATCGAAGATGAAGCGCGATGCCGGATCTGTTCCCGTGCCCATGCGGCCGAAGCCTTTGAACGAGACATTGGAGCTTCGCGGATCGGCGGGATGCGCGTAGCGACCTTCGCCATCGGCCTGCCAGATCTCGATCATCGCATCGGGTACCACATCGCCCTTGCCGTCGAGCACGCGCCCCTCGATGCGAATGCGTTGGCCTGGGACATCGCCCTCGATGAGGTTACCGTCCGCAATGCTCTTGAAGTCGTAGCCATACTGCTCGGGCGTCAGCGCGTAGGCGAAGAATGGCCCAACTGTTTGCGATGGCGTCTGCCGAAGTTTACTCATACCGTCAGCCTCACTCGATCGGCGTCTGGCGGCGGCCGCGCAGCACGAAGTCGAACTCATAGCCGAGCGCGAACGACGGTTCCGTGTGCTCGAGCATGAACTTGGAGATCAGCAGCTCGCGGCAGTCCGCGGGCGTACCCATGTAGATCGGATCGAAGGCAAGCAGCGGATCGCCGGGGAAGTACATCTGCGTGACGAGCCGCGTCGAAAGGCTCGGCCCGAACAGCGAGAAGTGAATATGCGCCGGCCGCCACGCATTGTCGTGATTACCCCAGGGATAGGCGCCGGGCTTGATCGTCGTGAACTTGTAGCGGCCCTCGCTGTCCGTGACGCAACGCCCGCCGCCGAGAAAGTTCGGATCGAGCGGTGCCGGATGCTGGTCGACCGCATGCACATAGCGTCCCGCCGCATTGGCCTGCCAGATCTCGATGAGCATGTTCGGCTGTGGCCGGCCGTCCTCGTCGAGCACGCGCCCAGTTACGACAATGCGCTCGCCGATCGGCTCACCGCTTTTGGCAGCATTGCGCGTGAGATCAGTGTCGAGAGCCCCGAGACCATCGTGACCGTAAACGGGGCCGGTGATTTCGGAGAGTGACTGACGAATCGGGATCAGCGTCTTCGCCGGCGCGCGCAGCACGGTCGAATTGTAATCCGGATGCAGATAGGGCGGCTGCGAGGACCAATCGCGCGGCGTGTAGATCTCGGTCATCGTCCCTCTCCCTAGCGGCGCGTCTTTGGTCTGATTTTTATAAAGTTTATCAGCAAGCAAGCTGCGCTCAATAGGGGAGGCCGACATAGTTCTCGGCGAGAGCTGCGGCAGCATGCCGCGAAGTCGTCACGTAATCGAGCTCGGCGGATCGAAGCTTCTCGGCGAAGGGCGTCGCTTCGGGGAAGCGATGCAACAGCAGTGTCATCCACCACGAGAAGCGGACGGCCTTCCAGACGCGGGCGAGCGCGCGCGCCGAATAGGCATCGAGACCGGCCGATGATCGCTCGGCGTAGAATTCGCGCAGTCCCTCGAAAAGATAATGCACATCGCTCGCCGCGAGATTGAGGCCCTTGGCGCCGGTCGGTGGCACGATGTGGGCCGCATCACCGCATAAGAAGAGCCGGCCAAAGCGCATGGGCTCGGCAACGAAGGAGCGCAAAACCGCGATCGATTTCTCGAACGATGGGCCTGTCGTCACGGTATCTGCGGCTTCGGCGGGCAAGCGCCGACGCAGCTCATCCCAGAAACGCTGATCAGACCAGCTTTCGATCTTGTCGTCGCCGCCGCACTGCACATAGTAGCGGCTGCGTGTCGGCGAGCGCATGGAGCACAGCGCGAAGCCGCGCGGATGGCTCGCGTAGATCAACTCGTCGCTCACCGGCGGTACCTCGGCGAGGAGGCCGAGCCAGCCGAAGGGATAGGATCGCTCGAAGGTCGAGATGGCGCGCTCCGGCACGGCGCGGCGCGAGATGCCGTGATAGCCGTCGCAGCCCGCGATGAAATCGCAATCGACGCGATGGGTGGTCCCGCCGCGAGCATATGTGACGTAGGGCGCGTCCGTATCGAAGCCGTGGGGCAGGACGTCGGCGGCTTCGTAGATGGTGGCCGCCCCAGCGGCCTCCCGGCCCATCATGAGATCCGCCGTGAGCTCGGTCTGGCCGTAGACGACGACGCGCTTGCCACCCGTCAGCGCGTGAAGGTCAATGCGGTGCAACCGATCGTCGAAGGCGACCTCGAAGCCGTCGTGTTTCAGGCCTTGCTCCTCGAGCCGGCCAGCCAGTCCTGTCGCGCGGACAAGCCCCACTGTACCCTCCTCCAGAACGCCGGCACGCACGCGCGCCAGCACGTGCTCCTTGCTCGAGCGCTCCAGGATCAGCGTATCGACGCCTATCCCATGCAGGAGCTGGCCCAGCAGTAATCCGGATGGCCCCGAGCCGATGACGACGACTTGCCTGCGCATTCTGACAGCCTCCCGGCTCCGGTGATCTTGTCGATTGATGCCAACCGGTTAACCTGTTCGCAGACTATCTCAGATCCTGATGGCTGGCAGCCCGCAACTGGTAGGATCCTGCGACATGAGAAATCTGATCACGGACATCGAAGGCCTGCGTGTCGGCCACGCCCATGACCCAGCGGTCGCGAGCGGCGTCACGGCCATTATCGTCGACGTCGATAATGTCGCGTCGGCCGTCACACGAGGCGGCGCGCCCGGATCGCGGGATACGGCGCTGCTGGAGCCCGAGATGAGCGCGATGGGCATCAACGCGGTGGTTCTTTCGGGCGGCTCGCTTTTCGGTCTCGATGCAGCGGGTGGCGTTATCGGTCATTTGCGCGAGCAAGGCGCTGGCGTTCGCATTGGCGCGATCAACATTCCGATCGCCGTGCAGGCCATCACGTTTGATCTCCTCAATGGAGGCAACAAAGATTGGGGCCGCAAACCGCCATACTGGGATCTTGGATGGCAGGCCGCCGAGCGGGCGAGCGCGGGTGACTTTGCGCTCGGCACAGTTGGTGGTGGCTATGGCGCGACCACCGTGTCGATGAAGGGCGGGCTCGGCTCGGCGAGCATGGTCACCGCGAGCGGCTTTACAGTCGCCGCTATTGCGGTCGTTAATGCAGTCGGCTCGGCCACGATTGGCACCGGACCGCACTTCTGGGCAGCGGCTGTGGAGATCGGCAAGGAATTCGGCGGGCTCGGCAGCCCCGCGCATCTCAGCGAAAGCGACCTCTCCCTGCGCATGAAAGGCGGCCGCCAGCCGGCAACGACGATCGGCCTCGTCGCAACCGACGCAATTCTCACGAAGCCACAGGCAAAGCGCATCGCCATCATGGCGGACGATGGCCTCGCGCGTGCGGTCCGACCGGCACACGCGCCCATGGATGGGGATACGGTCTTCGCCGTCGCGACGCAGAGGAAGCCGCTCACCGACCCGTTGCCGGACCTCACCGAGATCGGCATGGCAGCGGGCGACTGTCTTGCCCGCGCCATTGCGCGCGGGGTGTACGAGGCGACGGCACTGCCGTTCCCAGGCGCCTTACCCGCGTGGCGTGACAAGTTCGGAAAGGGCTCTTGATGGCCCTCAGAACCTCTCGGCGCGATAGGGGTGCGGATCCGTGAATGGCTTCTCGCCGGTCATCATTTCGGCGAGCAGGCGCCCCGTTACGGGCCCCAGCGTAAAACCGAGATGGTGGTGGCCGAAGTTCATCCAGAGACCCTTCTTGCCGGCGGCTTGGCCAATGACCGGCAGCATGTCCGGCATGGTCGGCCGCCGCCCGAGCCAGGGCTCGGCCTCGACGCGCTCGGCAAGCGGGAAGGCCGCGCGCGCGAGCGGCTCGACGCGCTCGAGTTGCGCGTAGTTCGGCGGCGCGTCACGTACCGCGAATTCGGCACCCGTCGTGATGCGAATGCCCTTCGTCATGGGCGCCATGGCATAGCCGACAGTCGTATCGATGACAGGCCGGCTGAGCGTCGCGTTGCCCTCGGGGCGATAGTGCATGTGATAGCCGCGCTTGACGCCGAGCGGCAGCTTCAAGCCCTGCGCGCTTGTCACCGTGTCGGACCACGGCCCCAGCGCGACAACGACATCCGGCGCTGAAATCCACCCATCGCGCGTCGCGACCTTCCATCCGGCACCGTCGCGCGTCAGCGAGCGCGCCTCGCCCTCGACCAGCGCGCCGCCACGACGCGTAAAGAGATCGCCGTAAGCCTTGCCGAGCGCACTCGGGTCACCGACGCTGCAGGGATCTGGCAGGAATATGCCGCCGACGTAGACGGACTTCAGATGCGGCTCCATTTCGGCGAGCTCGGTGCGGGTTACGGGCTTTGCGACCACACCGTACTTCGCCTTGACTTCGTTATCTTCGCGGATGGCCTTCTCGAGCGCCGCCTCATTGCGATAGAGCCGCAGGTAGCCCGTGCGGCGAATCATACCGATGACGCCGGCCTCGTTCATGAAGTGCTCATGCTCGTCGACGCAGCGCGTCACGATCGGCGCCATGGCCCGCGCCGTCGCGTGCATCCCAGCCTCGGTCGACCAGTGCCAATATTTGAACATCCACGGCGCGATGCTCGGCAGCGACGACCACTGGAACGAGGCGTCCGTCGATTGATTGCGCGCATAGCGCAGGATGGTCGCCCATTCGCGCGGGAAGAGATAGGGCACGATGCCCTCGCGCTGAATGATACCCGCATTGCCGTAGGAGGTCTCCTCGGCCACACCGCGCCGGTCGACGAGCGCCACCGAGCGGCCGCGCTGCTGCAAATGCAGCGCCGTAGACACACCGACCATGCCGGCGCCGAGGACGATCACATCGTTGCTCATGAGGGAGGGATCCGGTTCAGATGATGCTATCGAGCTTTGTGGGTGGGTCGTGATCTTTGATTTAGTCGTCTTCGCTCCCGGGGCTCGTCTCTTCCGGACGCCGTTCCGCTGTGCCTGCAGCTAGGCACAGTGCCTACCCTTCCAGCTTCCAATTGTCAGCCCCGAATGGCAATAGTCCATTGGCGCCGACCGGTCATGCGCGGACTTAGGCGGTGCAGGGTCGCTTCGTGGCCCCTCCCTTGATCGAGATCAAAGAAAGTACGTCATGACCGCGGACAGCAATCTCAGGATCGACGGCAAGCGGCTGTGGGACAGCCTCATGAAGATGGCCCAGATCGGCGCGACGCCCAAGGGCGGCGTCAACCGTCTGACGCTCACCGATCTCGACCGCCAGTCACGCGATCTCTTCGGAGACTGGTGCCGCAAGGCGGGCTGCACCATCAAGATCGATAAGATGGGATCGATGTTCGCGCGCCGCGCCGGTACCGACGACAGTCTGCCGCCGGTGCTCATCGGCAGCCATCTCGACACCCAGCCTACGGGCGGAAAATTCGATGGCGCGCTCGGTGTCATGGCTGCGCTCGAGGTCGTGCGCTCGCTCAATGACCTCGACATCAAGACGCGGCACCCGATCGAGATCTGCGTGTGGACGAATGAAGAAGGCTCGCGCTTTGCACCGGCCATGATCGCGTCGGGCGTATTCGCCGGCGTGATCACGCTCGAAGATGCGCTCGCGACGAAAGATCCCGAGGGCAAGGTTTTCGGCGAGGAACTGAACCGGATCGGCTATTCGGGCCCCGAGAAAGTTGGCGGGCGTCCGGTCCATGCGCTCTTTGAGCTGCATATCGAGCAGGGTCCGATCCTGGAGGAAGAGGGCATCGAGATCGGCATCGTCACGGCGGCGAACGGACAGAAGTGGTACGAGATCACGCTAACGGGCGTCGAGAGCCACGCCGGCCCCACACCCATGAACCGGCGCAAGGACGCACTGCTCGCAGCGGCGCGCATCGTCGAGCTCGTGAACAAGATCGGCCATGATCATGATCCGAGCGCCTGCGCGACCTGTGGCATGGTCGAGGTCTACCCGAACTCGCGCAATGTCATTCCCGGGCGCGTTTTCATCACCGTCGACTTCCGCCATCCGGACGGTGACAAACTCATTTCCATGGACAAGGCACTGCGCGCGGGCTTCGAGGAGATCGCGGCGAAGACGGGCGTGACGGCAGAGATCAAGATGGTGGCTGACTTCCCACCGCAGCCCTTCGAGGCGACTTGCGTCACGGCGGTGCGCAATGCCGCGAAGAAGCTCGGCTACACGACGCGCGACATTACATCAGGTGCCGGCCACGATGCGGTCTACGTCGCGCGCGTCGCACCCGCCGCCATGATCTTCACGCCGTGCATCGACGGCATCAGCCACAACGAAGCCGAGAACATGACACCGGAGTGGGCCGCCGCCGGCACCGACGTGCTGCTGCACGCCGTGCTCGAAAAGGCGGAAGTCGTGGGCGGGAAGGCTTAGCCGGCCCGCCTCGTCGCGCTTTTATTGTCTTGGTTGCTGTACGTTCGCCGCCCGCGGAGTGCCGCCCGTTGCTGGCGCCCCGGTCCCCGGCATGCTCCAGAGCGTGTTGGCGCCGGCATCGCCGCCCATGAACGTCGTCGGGAACGTGCCGCCCCACTTCTCCACCTTGCGGTATTCGACGACGAGCGGGTTCTGCGCCAGCGCCGCTCCCATGACACGGATAGCATCCGCCTGCGCGTCGCCCTGGACCTTGATCTCGTAGGCGCGGCCGTCGGCACGCGCCTTGTCGGCATCGCGCTGCGCTTCTGCGCTCTGAGTGGTCTGCGTCGAGGTCAGGCGCTGACGCTCGAGCACGAACTTCTCCGTCTCCGCCTGCTCACGCGCGACCTGCTTGTCGCGGATCGCCTTCGTGTACTCGGGCGGGAAGCCGATGTTGACGACCGAGAAGCCGGTGATCTGCACATCCTCCGGCATCCGGCTGGAGAAGGTCTCCATCGAGCGATCCCGGAATTCAGTACGTTTGCGCAGGAGATCGTTGATCGTGTAGGCGCTGGTCACACCTTTCACCGTGTCGTTCAAGCGCGGCAGGATAATGCGCTTCTCGAACTGATCGAGACTGCCAAACTGTATGTAGAGGTCCTTTACCTGATCGCGTTTCACGAGCCAGTTGACCGTTACCTGGATGGGGATTTCCAGGGGATCCTGCGACGCCGCATCGAGCGTCATCGAAAAGGCGCGCTCGCGCACTTCCATTTCCTCGACTGTGTCGGCCCACGGCAGCTTGATGTGCAGGCCGGGATCGACAACGTCGACCACGTTGCCGAAGCGCTTCACGATCCCGACGTGGCCTGCATCAATACGGTAGATGCCGAGCCACATGGTGACGAGCGCAAGCACGGCGATGATGCCGAGACCGACACTGCCGAACTTCAGGGTGGGAAACCCTGGCCGGCCCGGACCGCCGGATCCCTGTGTCGTCGGCGTGGACGTTCGCATGATGGATGCTCCTGCAAGCTGACCTGTATCGCGCGCTGGCGAGCGCCATTCTTGGCAGCCCGTCGCGCCGGATTTGCGGCCGCGCACAGACGCGTCGCGCCCCTGAGGCAAGGGCGCGACGTGCCATGCAGCGAATCACTTTTTGCTGAACTTGAGCGACGTTACGGCGTACGGGTTAACCCAAAGGTTAACTCATCGTCGCGAGCTGGACGGCGAGCCCGCAGGCTGCCTCGTACTCCTTGAGATCGACCCACTCGTCGACCGTGTGGGGCTCGTTCTGGCCGGCGCCGAAGGTCACCGTCGGGATGCCGTGGCGAACGAGCCAGTTGGCATCGAGACCGCCATTGGCGACCCGGATCTCCGGCTTGATGCCCTGGGCAGTCACCGCCTCGATCGCCCGCTGGACGACCGGCGCATTGTCCTTGATGCGGAACGGATAGTAGTCCGTGTGGGAGATGAACTTCACCTTGCCGGACTGTCCCTGGACGTTCGTAACGCCGGCAGCGGCCTTGGCGAAGGCCGCCTTGTAGGCCGCCGTGATCTCCTTGTGGAACTTGGCGTCGTGGCTCCGGCTTTCGCCGCGCACGCGCACGAAATCCGTCACGACGTTGGTTGCATCGCCCGCAGGGCCGCCGCTCGCGCCCGAAACCGGACCGATATTGCTGGTGCCGACCTTGTCCCCTTGAACGACCTTGCCGAACCAACCGCCACGACGCACATCCGAGAGCGCCTCGGCAAGGATGAGCGTCGAGCTGATACCGCGCTCCGGCGCGCCGCCTGCGTGCGCAGCACGACCGGAAATCTCGACCTCCCAGCGATCGGCACCGACCGCACCGACCGTCACGTACGACGCGGAGCGGCCGTCGTAGTTGAAGCCGATGCGGCAGCCGTTGAGATCCTTGGGATCGACGAAGCGCGCGCCCCAGAGCCCGCTCTCCTCACGCACCGTGAAAAGCAGTGTCAGCGGCGGATGATCGAGCTTCTGCGCCAACAGCTCGGCCACGAGCGTCACGAGAACGCCGCATCCCGTGCGGTTGTCGCCACCGAGCGCAGTGCGCACGGTGTTGACGATCTTACGGCCCTGGATCTTGGGCTTGGCGCCCGCGCACAAAGGCACCGTGTCGAGATGCGTCATGAAGAGGATGCGCAGCGCATTGCCGAGACGGCCGCGGCCCGGCAGATCGACGATGAGGTTGCCGGTCTCGCACGGCACCGGAATGCGCTTGTGGGCGTCATCGAAGCGGATGGCCTTTGCCGGCACACCCACTTCCTTGAGCGCGGCGACGACCTCCTTACCGATCGCCGCCTCTTTGCCGGTCACGCCTTCCACGGCCAGGAACCGCATGAGACGGTTCACGGCCTGCGCATTGTCGACCTTCTGCATGTGTGCTTACCGCTCTTAGCTTCAGGATGCTTTCTTGCGATTCTTTTCGAGCCAGCCGTTGACCATCTCGACGGTCTTGTCGACTTCCGGATTCGAGCGCCCCTTGGCCGCCGCGATCCCCTGGACGAGCAGATCGACACGCTCGATGTTCTGGGCGCCGGCTGCCAGCGCACGCGCGGCAGACGACGGCGTCAGCAGCGACTGCGCCGCGGCGGCGTACTTCTCGAAGGGCACGAGATCCTTCTTGTCCGCGCCGAGCGAAACGCAGAGATCGACGACCCACTCGTAGACGGCCTTGCTCGCCGCCGGATCCGAATGCACGGCCTCCTTGAT
Organism: Pseudomonadota bacterium; assembly: GCA_023430845.1. Taxonomy (GTDB): domain Bacteria; phylum Pseudomonadota; class Alphaproteobacteria; order Rhizobiales; family Hyphomicrobiaceae. The sequence continues at coordinate 344 of JAEYYJ010000167.1, read as the reverse complement.
CGGCCGCACCGTATCCTTCTGAACGCAGCGATAATTACCCGCGAGCAGCATCGCCCACTTGGCGAGCGGCACGAAGACCGAGTCGTGCACCTTCAGCTTAACGGGGATTTCGATCTTCTCACCGCCGATGTCGAAGCGCGCCGCTTCAATATCCTTTTCCATCTGCTGAAGGATCGCCGTGTGCTCCGGGTTCTCGAAGCGCGCGGACTTGAAGTTCGTCGGCAGGCGGACCTGCAGCACGTTGACGGGTTCCTCGGGCGGGCGGAACGCCTGCGGATCGGGACTGCAGAGAGTCATCATCTTCGGATCGAAGGCATCCCACACCGTTGCGTCGGCGAAGCAGT
>JAEYYJ010000332.1 GCA_023430845.1 Pseudomonadota bacterium | reverse complement strand
GCCGCAGGCCGCCCGTAGTAGAGCATGGAAACGTGCTCGGCCTCTGCGAAGAAGAGCCAACGCTCGACGGCGATGCCAATACCCGCTGTGATCACGGCCAGAAGCGCGGCCGGTGTCGCAAGCAATGCGTTCGGCGCGATCGTGATCAGGCACAGCGCGCCCGGCACGAGGAACGCCAGAAGCCGAACATAGCCGCGCAGTTTCTCTGCATGATTGCGGGCCACGGCATATCCCATCTCGCGCATGACGAAGTTGGCTTGCGTGTGCGGCAGGTCCAGCACGCGCACCTCGCCATGCTTGCCGAGGCCGGTCGCGTCGCCGATCGTCCAGGTCTTCTTCTCGGTGTCGATCGTCGACCAGTAGCGCTGCTTCATGAGCAGCGCCATGCCGACAAGGGCCGCGGTGAGCAGTGAGAACCATGAGCTCCGCATGCCGAAGACATGGATGAGCGCGAGCATGAGCACAGCGCCCGTCGCAAGAGCCAGAGCGATGTAGATCCACGGAACCAGTGGCTGGTTCCATTGCCGGATGGTCCTGAGTGAGGCGTAGATCATGCCTGTGCAATAGACGGTCACGAGTGCGAGCGCCGCAGCGAGCAGCCCGAGAAGCGCGAAGATCCCGTCGGTGCGCTCGAGGAATACCCAGCCGATGCCGAAGATGCCGGCGGGGACATAAGTCGCGACCGCCGCGACGCCTTCCTTGGAAAGCCACGAGCTGCGCCACTGCGAGAATGCGCGCCATGCGCGCTCGGGATGGCCGAGGTGGAATGTCGAGGCGAGCAGACCGAGGGAGATCAGCCCCAGCGAGATCGCGAGCCCTGTGAAGCCGAGCCAGCGATCCGCAGGGAGCACGCCGATGGCGGAGAGCAGCGCGAGCCAGACGAGCAGGCCATAGCCGGCGCCGGACGCTGTGGTGAACAGGATGACCGAGTAGGCGGGATGCATCGGGGATCCGTTACGGCAACTTGAGCGGTCTAGCGCGATAGAGCGCGATCGACCCAGGAGAAGAGATTTTCGATCGCGTTTGTTGGAGCCGCGATCTTTGCTTTCTGCGGTGCCTTGTCGGAGGCGGCCGCGTCAACAGTGCGGGCATCGCGACGCGGACGGGGCGGCAGATACTTGTTCACGGGTTTGTAGCCGAACTCACCGAGCAGATCGAAACCGCCGCGTTCGGCGACGAGCTTCGAGACCGCGCTTTCCGGATCACCAAGATCGCCGAAGTGACGCGCGCCCGTCGGGCAGGCACGTACGCAAGCCGGCGTGCGATCTTCGGGCGCCAGATGCTCGTTATAGATGCGATCGACGCACAGCGTGCACTTCTTCATGACGCCGTGGCTCGGATCGTACTCGCGCGCACCATATGCGCACGCCCACGAGCAGAGTTTGCAGCCGATGCAGAGGTCGGGATCGACGAGTACGATGCCATCTTCGGCGCGCTTGAAGGACGCGCCGGTGGGACAGACAGTCACACAGTCCGGCGTCTCGCAGTGCAGGCAGGAACGCGGGAAGTGGACCGTGCGGCTTTCCGTGCCGTCGCCGACTTCGTAGCCATGAATGCGATTGAGCCAGGCGCCATCAGGATCGGCGCCATAAGGATCGGTGTCCGAAAGCGGCGCTGAGTAGCCGCCCGTATTCCATTCTTTGCAGCTCGTCGCACAGCCGTGGCAGCCGACGCAGGTGTCGAGGTCGATGACGAGGCCAAGCTTGCGCTCAGTATGTGTGGGGAGGCACGTCATCGGCGCGCCCTCTTGAATTCTGCGCCATATGCGATGGTATCGGGATGGTCGCGGCCAATCGGATCAGCGAACGGCTCGAAGCGTGGCTCGCTGCGCTCGACGTCCTCAGGCTCGGCCTTTTCGATGCGGACGCGCAGATCGTACCATGCGGCCTGCCCCGTGATGGGATCCGAATTCGAGTAGCGATAGCCGCCACCTTTCTCAGGCAGAAGCTCGGAGATGAGATGGTTCAGCAGGAAGCCACGTTCGGACTCCGGGGCATCTTTCGAGAGGCCCCAGGCACCACTGCGTTTGCCGATTGCATTCCACGTCCAGGCCGTCTGATCGTTCACGCCTTCCATGAGGCGGACCTGACAGCGCACGCGTCCAAGATGGCTGCTGATCCAGACCCAGTCGTCATCGGCAATGCCGAGTGCCGCGCCGCGCGCGCGGCTGAGGTACAACCGGTTCTGGCCGGTGATCTGACGCAGCCACGCATTCTGCGAACCCCATGAGTGGTACATGTGCATGGGACGCTGCGTGATGGCGTGCATTGGGAATTCTTCGGTATCGACGATCGTGCCTTCGAAGGGCTGATACCAGAAGGGCAGCGGATCGAAGTACTTCGCGACGCGTTCGCGATGGCTTTCCGGCGGCTGCACGGGACCATGGCCCTCGGCGGCGAGGCGGAAGGCCTGCAAAGGTTCGCAGTAGAGCTGGAAGGTCATCTTCGCATCGGCGGCGCGGAAGCCGACCGAGGCTGCCCAGTCCAGATACTCCTTGTTGGCGTGCTTGAAGTAGCGCTGGCTCGGCGGAATGTGGTGCGCGTGGAAGCCGCCATTGGCGATGTAGCGATTGAGCTGATCCGGATTGGGCGCGCCCTTGCCGAAGCTGTCGCCATTGCCGCGCCAGCCCGCGAGCGGCCCGATGCCCGGCGCGCGCTCGTGGTTCACGAGATAGTCGGCGTATCCGCCGGGGAACTGCGGTGAGCCGTCCGGCTTCACGAGGCCGGGCAGCTTGAGGCGCGCGCCGAGATCGAGCAGCACCGACTGGAAGCCGCGCACGTCACGATCTGGCTCGATGATCGGATGGCGGATGGCGTCGCACGCGGAATCGGGCTCGGAGATCGGACGGTCGAGAATGGAAATGCAGTCCCACCGCTCGAGGTACGTCGTGTCGGGCAGGATGAGATCCGCATAGGGCACCATCTCGGAGTAGTAGGCATCCGAGTAAATAATGCGCGGGATCTTGTATTCGCCGGTCTCGGGATTCTTGTCCGTCAGATACTTGAGCGTATCGCGGATGTTCATCGACGAGTTCCAGCTCATGTTCGCCATGTACATGAACAGGGTGTCGATGGGGTAGGGATCACCAAGGCCAGCGTTGGTGATGACCATGTGCATGAGGCCGTGGGCGGCCATCGGCGCATCCCAGCTATAGGCTTTGTCGATGCGCTGCGGCGTGTTGGCGGCGTCGATCAGCAGGTCGCTCGGCGCTGTCGGGAAGCCAAGGTGTGGGCCGGGCAGCGGTTCGCCGGCCTTGACCTGACCGGGCTTGCCTGTCGGCTTCAGACGCGGCGCGATCTCCTTGGGATAGGGCGGCTTGTAGCGGAAGCCGCCGGGCACATCGATCGTGCCGAGCAGGATCTGGAGGAAATGAATGAGCCGGCAGGTCTGGAAGCCATTCGAGTGGGCCGAGATGCCGCGCATGGCGTGCATCGCAACGGGGCGGCCGACCATCTTCTCGTGACGGCGGCCGTAGATGTCCGTCCAGGGCACGTTGAGCGTGACGGTCTGCTCGAAGGCGACCTTGGCCATTTCGTCAGCGAGACGGCGGATCGTGTCGGCTGGGACGCCGCACTCCTTTTCCGCGCGCTCCGGCGAATATTCTTCGCCGAGATAGCGCTCGGCGATCTTCTGGAAGACGGGGATGGCCGTGCGGCCGTCGGCAAGCTTTACCGGGCCCGAAAGCTGCGGGACGACGTCTGCGCTTTCAGCAGGAACGAGCGCACCCGTGCGCTTATCGAAGGCGAGCGCGTTACCTTTGTCGTCACGTACGAACATGCCGTGGTCGGCAGCGCCGGGCGCTTCGATGACGAGCCATGAGGCATTCGTATAGCGCACAAGATAATCGACATCGATGCGTTGCGTGCGCAGGAGCTCGTGGATCATCGCGCCGACGAAGGCGCCGTCCGTCCCGGGACGAATGCCGACCCACTCATCGGCAATGGCATTGTAGCCCGTGCGCACGGGATTGACCGACACCACCTTCGCGCCGCGCGACTTGAGCTTGCCGAGGCCGATCTTGATCGGGTTCGAGCCATGGTCCTCGGCCACGCCGAAGAGCATGAAGTACTTCGCGTGATCCCAATCGGGTTCGCCGAACTCCCAGAAGGAGCCGCCGAACGTGTAGAGTCCTGCTGCGGCCATGTTCACCGAGCAGAAGCCACCATGCGCTGCATAGTTGGGCGTGCCGTACTTGATGGCCCACCAACCGGTCAGCGACTGCGACTGGTCGCGGCCGGTGAAGAACGCGAGCTTCTTCGGATCATCGGCGCGAACCTTGGCGAGCCACCCGGTTGCGGTCTGCAGCGCCTCTTCCCAGGAGATTTCCTTGAACTGCCCCGAGCCGCGCGGGCCGACACGCTTCATCGGCGCCTTGAGACGTGCCGGCGAATAGTGCTGCATGATGCCGGCGGAGCCTTTGCCGCACAGCACGCCCTTGTTCACCGGATGATCGCGGTTGCCGTCGATGTAACGGACCTTGCCGTCCTTGAGATAGACGTTGATCCCGCACCGGCAAGCACACATGTAGCAGGTCGTCTTCTCGATCCGGTCAGCGGGACTTTCGCTGAGGATGACGCCGTGCTCATCGGGCTCGGACTTACGGGCGCCGGCGGATGAGTCGGATGTCTTGGCTGTCGCGCGATCTTGCACGGTGGTTCTCATGCTCCGTTCGGGCGATCAACGCCGGTCCGATCAAGGACTTGAGTATATTCGATCCCTTGAATGTTCAACCCTGCGCGGAGAATGTTTACACCGCGAATGAGAACGGCACGCGTGGCTGTGGTCGCATTGTCCGTGCTCTTGCGGAATGCCATTCCGCCCGCGAGATAGTACGTCGGCGTCTCAGAGCCGCGCACAATGTCACGCGGCTTCAAAGTCTTATATAACACTTCCTGGGCGCCCCACCGCTCGCGACCCCGATCCGCGCTTATGCCCGGTTGCGAGATCGTCCTTCTCCCCGCTATGCAATTTCTGACGAGAGCTATAGTCGCTTGTGAATGAGAAGAAAAGTCTCACCACGCGATCCGCCTATGCGCGGCGCGCTCGCCGTAACTCAATGGACAGAGGACGCCATCATGACATCGAAGGTCCACGTTGAGCGCGTTGGTCCCGTGACGACAGTCATCATCAATCGTCCAGAGGTTCGCAATGCTGTCGACAACGAGACGGCGGATGCGCTCGCCAGTGCGTTCCGCGCTTTCGACGCCGATCCCGAGCAGCGCGTCGCGGTGCTCTGGGGCTCTGGTGGCGCCTTCTGTGCCGGCGCTGACCTGAAGGCGATTGCGTCCGGTGAGCGCAAGAAGCGCTACAGCCTCGAGGGAGATGGTCCCATGGGGCCGTCGCGATTGAAACTCTCGAAGCCGGTGATCGCCGCCGTGGCCGGCCATGCCGTCGCCGGCGGACTGGAATTGGCCATTTGGTGCGACATGCGTGTCGTTGAGGAGGATGCCGTTTTCGGCGTCTACTGCCGGCGCTGGGGCGTGCCACTCATCGATGGTGGAACCGTGCGTTTGCCGCGTCTGATCGGCCAGAGCCACGCACTCGATATGATCCTGACCGGACGTCCGGTTGGCGCGGAAGAGGCGCTGCGCATGGGGCTCGCGAACCGCGTCGTTGCCAAGGGCGAGGCGCGGCCTGCGGCGGAGGCACTGGCGCGCCAGCTTGCCGAATTTCCGCAGATGTGCATGAACCTGGATCGCGCGTCGGTCTATCGGCAGTGGGAGCTGCCGTTCGATCACGCCATGAAGGCGGAGTTCGCGTACGGCATCGCGGCGGTTGCCGCCGAGGGGCAATCGGGCGCGGCGCGTTTTGCGGGTGGCGCGGGACGTGGCGGCAAGTTCGGTGAGTGAGGTTGCCGCGAGGGGGCGTGGGGCAGTCGATGCGGTTTTCGCTTTTTTCTCTGGCGCGCAATGCGCTCGTCGGTAATGCGCGCTGGCCGGCGCAATGGCGTTCAGCCGAACCCAAGGCGGCGTACGACGCGGTGATTGTCGGCGCCGGTGGGCACGGCCTCGGCACGGCGTACTACCTCGCGAAGGAGCATGGTCTCCGCAATATCGCAGTCGTGGAGAAGGGCTGGCTCGGCGGGGGTAATACGGGCCGCAACACGACGATTATCCGCTCGAACTATCTGTGGGAGGAATCCGAGGCGATCTACGAGCTGTCGGTGAAGCTCTGGGAGACGCTATCGGACGAGTTGAACTACAACGTCATGTATTCGCCGCGCGGCGTGATGATGCTGGCTCATACCGTGCATGACATACAAGTGTTCAAGCGGCACGTGCATGCGAACCGCCTCGCGGGTATCGACAACGAGTGGCTGACACCCGAGGAGGCCAAGGCCTTCTGCCCACCATTGAGCATTTCGCCGAAGCTGCGTTATCCCGTGCTCGGTGCGGCGCTCCAGCGGCGCGGTGGCACGGCGCGACATGATGCGGTTGCGTGGGGCTATGCGCGTGCGGCGAGCGCACTCGGCGTCGATATCATCGAGAATGCGGAAGTGACGGCCATCCGGCGCGATGCGAATGGCGCCATCGAAGGCGTGGATACGACGCGCGGTGCGATCAAAGCGAAGAAGGTAGGTGTCGTCGCGGCCGGTCACACGTCCGTGCTCATGAGCATGGCGGGTGTGCGGATGCCACTCGAGAGCTATCCGCTTCAGGCGCTCGTTTCTGAACCGATCAAGCCGGTGCTGTCGTGTGTCGTGATGTCGAACACGGTGCACGCCTATATCTCGCAGTCCGACAAAGGCGAGCTGGTGATCGGCGCGGGCACGGATGCCTACACGTCCTACAGCCAGACGGGCGGCCTGCACGTGTCGGCGCACACGCTCGATGCGATCTGCGATCTGTTCCCGACCTTCCGGCGCATGAGGATGATGCGCAACTGGGGCGGCATCGTCGACGTCACGCCGGATCGCTCGCCAATCATCGGGTTGACGCCGGTGCCGGGCCTCTACGTGAACTGCGGCTGGGGCACGGGCGGCTTCAAGGCGACGCCGGGATCGGCCTATGTGTTCGCGGCTACCATGGCGCGCGGCGAGCCGCATCCGGTTGCCGCGCCCTTTGCGTTGGAACGCTTCACGACGGGGCGCCTGATCGACGAAGCGGCAGCCGCTGCCGTCGCGCATTGAGGTCATCATGCTGCTGATACACTGCCCGTACTGCCTCATGGAGCGCCCCGAGTCGGAGTTCCGATATGGCGGCGAGGCGCATGTTGCGCGGCCTGCCGAGCCCGCGAATGTCAGCGACGCAAAGTGGGCGGCCTTTCTCTATATGCGCGCCAATCCCAAAGGCCTTCACGCCGAGCGCTGGCGGCATGTCCATGGCTGCGGTCGCTTCTTCAACGCGTTGCGCAACACGGTGACGGATGAGATCTTGAAGACATATCCCGCTGGAACGCCACGGCCTGATCTTGACGCGCCTGCCGATGGTGATCGCTGATGGCTGGTCTCCATCGCACGAATGGCGGCGGCCGCATCGATCGCAAGAAACGCCTTTCCTTCACGTTCGACGGAAAGCCGTACAAAGGCGTTGCAGGCGATACGCTGGCGTCGGCGCTGCTCGCGAATGGTGTCCATCTCGTCGGCCGCTCCTACAAGTATCATCGCCCGCGCGGCATTCTTTCCGCTGGCGCCGAGGAGCCGAATGCCCTCGTCACGGTTGATCGCGGCAATGGTCGCGATGCACCAAATTTGCGCGCGACACAGGTGGAGCTGTACGACGGCCTCGTTGCCGAAAGCCAGAACCGCTGGCCGT
>JAEYYJ010000323.1 GCA_023430845.1 Pseudomonadota bacterium | reverse complement strand
CGCGGCACAGGTTCCCGGTGCCGCCGGACATATCATCGCCGCTTCGCTGATGAACGTACCGGCAGCTCTCATGCTCTCGCGCTTGGCAATGCCTGAAGGTTTCGAGGAAGGCCCGGCATCGGCACACATGGCTCTCGATGACGGACCGCGCTCGGCCATGGATGCCGTGGTCCAGGGTACGGCGGACGGTATTCGCCTGCTCGCTGCGGTGGCCGCCATGCTGGTTGTGATGGTGGCGCTGGTCGCACTTGCCAATGAAGTCCTCGGCGCCATCACCGAACTTGTCGGCGCCCGCCTTACGATGCAGCAGATCCTGGGCTGGCTATGTGCGCCTGTCGCGATGCTACTCGGCATTCCGTGGCACGAAGCAGGCACGGCCGGTGCGCTGATCGGCCAGAAAATCGTGCTCAACGAGTTTCTCGCTTATCTCGATCTCGCAGCGCTCGATCCAGCCGCGCTCGCGCCGCGCTCCCGGCTGATCATCACCTATGCACTTTGCGGGTTTGCCAATCTCGGCTCGCTCGGCATCATGATCGGGGGGCTCATTGCGATGGCACCGGAGCGGCGCGCAGACATCGTGGCCCTCGGCGGACGCTCGCTGCTGGTCGGCGCACTCGCGACGCTGCTTTCGGCCGCCGTGGTCGGCGCTTTGAGCTGGTAGCGCGGACACTTGAACGGGGGGAAGAGCGGCATGGCCGATGGCGCGGGCCGCCAGCAGCATGAGCAGAAGAGCGAGCCGGCGCCGGCGTCGGGCGAACGCAAACTACTCGCCCGCATCCCACGCTGGGCGCTCGCGTTCCTCATCGGCACCATTGGCGCGCTCGTCTTCGTCTACTTTCGCCTGCCACTGCCCTGGTATCTCGGTGCGCTCACGGCCTGCCTGATAGCCTCCGTCGCCGGACTTCCCATCGAACGCCCGCGTCCGCTCGGCGGACCGCTCAGGGCGACACTCGGTGTTGCCGTGGGCTCGGCCTTCACGCCGGCCATTCTCGGGCAGGTCGGAGCCATGACGGTGAGCCTCCTCATTCTCGTGCCGTTCATGATCATCATCACGACGACGAGTATGACCTTCTATCGGCGACTTGCCGGCTTCGATCGTCCAACGGCCTTCTTCTCGGCCGTACCGGGCGGCCTTGCCGACATGACAGCCATGGCCGAGGCTTCGGGTGCCAACCAGCGCACGGTTATCCTGGTTCAGGCAACCCGCATCGTCCTGATCGTCTTTGCCGTACCGCTATGGCTGCAGCTGCACGACGGTCTCGTCGTTTCGACGCCGTTCGCGAGCCCGGTGCGGCTTGTGGAGTCGAGCCTCGTCGATCTCGCCACCCTCGTTGCCATGGCGGGCGCCGGCTGGGGCATCGCGCATTGGCTCGGTCTTGCCGGTGCGCCGATCGTCGGGCCGATGGTGGTGAGCGGCGCCGCCCACGCCCTCGGCTTCACAACCGTGCGGCTCCCGGTCGAATTGCTCATCTTCGCGCAAATCGGCGTCGGCGTGCTGCTCGGGTGCCAATTCCGCGGTCTTACGTTGAAGGAGTTCACCCACACCATGGTGTGGGGAATGCTAAATGCGCTTGTCCTGCTCTCGGTGACGGCCGTCGTCGTGATCATGGTCGCTCAACTGACAGGCTTCGATCAGGTCTCGGTACTCATGGCCTTCGCGCCCGGCGGGCAGACGGAGCTCAATCTGCTCGCCTTCGTGCTTGGCGCGGATGTGGCTTATGTGGCGCTCCATCATCTCGCACGCCTTGCCATCGTGATCCTGGGTGCCCAAATCGTCTTCAAGACTCAGAAGAGCTGGCGGCGCTGAAGGCTTGATTACGGCCGCGCATTCCGCCATCTGACTCTCCTGTTCGCGGGCGGAGGCCGGTCGGGATGAGCAAATTGCCGAAATGGACGCACGCGAGAGCGCCGACGCTGAAGGAATTCGAGGATCTAGCCGCTGAAGCCTGGCGACAGATCCCGGACACGTTCCGCGATCTGGCCAAGGACGTCCTGATCCGGATCGAGGATTTCGCAACCGAGGAGGTGCTCGCCAGCCTCGGCATCGAGAACGAGTTCGATCTCATGGGCCTTTATCAGGGCGTCAGCCTCGAACGCAAAAGTGTGATGGACGTCGCGCAGGAACCGGACACGGTCATACTTTATAGACGCCCGATTCTCGATTATTGGGCCGACAGCGACGAGACGCTCGGCGCGCTGGTTACGCACGTGCTCGTGCATGAGATCGGCCACCATTTCGGCTTGTCGGACGCCGACATGGAAGCCATCGAGGCCAACGCCGGGTAGCGCGCCAGCCCATGTTGTCAAGGTGTGGCAGACGAGCCGCGGCGTCTGAGGTCCAGGATCAAATTCCGAATGCCGCATTGAAAGAGCGGCCAGTCCGGGCAATGATCATCGCGCGGGCTCGCGGGAATGCGGCGGATGCTAGAGAGGGTCGTACAGTGATGTTTGCGCGCGCATTTCTTTGCCCTGCGGGATCTCGCTTGGCAAAGCTCTTGGGCGCATTGCTCATGCTTGCGGCTGCGGCAGCTATCGATGCGCACGCCCAATCCAAGCCCACGCCCGAGGGCTATGCAGCCCATGTGGGCAGCTCGAAGATCATTCCGCCGGGTGGTCTGCGCCTCGACGGGCGGAGAATGACCTGCGGACAGCGCCCGACGGTGATCGACGATCAGCTAGACGATTACGGCGCGGCCTATCCGGGCTTTCTGATCCTCAACTCCAAGCTCATGGCGCGCGTACCGACCTCGGTAAAACTCTGGATCTACGCTCATGAATGCGGGCACCAGTTCCGCGGCCCCGACGAGGAAACGGCCGACTGCTTCGCCGTGCAGCGCGGGCGGCGACAGGGCTGGCTGACGCCCGAAGGGCTGGAAGAGATTTGCGCCTTCATCCGCCCGTCGAAGGGTTCGAGCATGCATTTCTCCGGCTCGCATCGCTGCGAATCCATGCGCCGCTGCTACGCCGATCCCAAAGTACGCTGACAGCGTATTCCCGATAGTAATCCCCGCGCGGCGGCCGGAACATACCATGGCGCCATGCGCGCCCTCGACCTCGCCTTGAAACTGCTCGGCCTTGCCGACGTGATCTGTGCCTGGCAGGCGAAACTCGCACGCCTCGACAAGGCGCAGCGGGGCAAGGTTGCCGAATACGCCGAGGCTGTGGCTTGCTCACTCGCGCGCATGGCCGGCGCGCTCGAACGGCTGGAGCGCAACGCGGTCGACCGCGCGGCCCGCCGCACGGCGTTGCGCGAGATCGGGCGGCTCACCGGCTATGTCGAGACGATCGTGGCGACACTCAGGGGGCATGTAGACGGCCGCCGGCTCGCGGGAGTCGCGCGGCGCCTTCAAGCGCTCTCGAACGAAGAAGGTGTAGAAGGCGCGCTTAGCCGCGTCGAAGCGCGCCGCATCGAGCATATTGTCGCCGCTGAGGGATATATGCGCGCACTCGCGGACAGCCTGCGGGCGTAAGACCGCTATTGGGTTTTCCGTCGCACTTGCCCGCATTCCCACGCAATGAGCGCCCGCTTGCGCGTGAGCCCCCAGTAGTAACCACCGAGCGATCCATCACCGCGTAGCGCCCGATGACAGGGCACCACGAACGAGACGGGATTTCTGCCATTCGCGGTTCCAACGGCGCGCGATGCTCTGGGATGCCCGAGATGCTGCGCGATCTGTGTGTAGCTGACGAGCGCGCCGAGTGGAATTTTCAGCAGTGCTTGCCATACCTGCAGATCGAACGGCGTTCCGATCAGCGTCAGCGGAACGCAAGTGTTGTTACTCCTTCCTGCCACACTGAAGATGCGTACGGCCAAGTTCCCTGTGTCGCCGGGCGCCTCGCGGAACTGCGCCCTGGGCCAGCGGCGCTTCATGTCGCCCAGTGCGTCGCCCTTTCCCGCCGCCCCATCTTCATCGACGAAAGCAAGGCCACAAATGCCGCCCTCGGTCATGAGCAGCAACGCCTTGCCGAAAGGACTGTCATGAAACCCATATGCGACGTCCAGGCCGGCTCCCCGCCGCCGCTCATCATCCGTAATGGTCGCCGCGATGCGGACCTCGAAGGCATGGATCGGACCGCCGCCCGCCAAACCCACGCCGAACTCGCACGACGAGGCCCGCAAACGCTCGCGTGCGTACTCCGGCGCGATGACGTACACGAATTCGGCAGGAGAGAGCCCGCACCAGCGCCAGAGCAGGCGCTCGAGTTCGGCATCGGCTACATCGCGGGGGCGGCCACCGGGCGCCACGAGGGCGGCGATGGCGCGCTGCACGGCGCCATAATCGGCGAGCGGTGTGCCCTCGCAGGCGGATGGCGCGGCCGCGCTCTGGATCTTGAGTTGCATCGGAACCCTTCTACCCTCGACCAGAGGGCGGCGCCTGCGTGCCATTGCCGGCCCCAAATAGCCCACTCCCGCACATCGCGCTCAGGCCCTCTGCAGGGGTGTGCCTTGCCGAGCGTGCGGATTGGGCCTAGGTCATGAACTTACGACACTTTCGGCGGCCCGATTGGCCACTCCGCCCGGAAAGCACGCATGTTCACAGGAATCATCACAGGCGTTGGCACCGTCCTCGCCGCCGAAGGCGGACGGTTCACGATCCGCTCCGACTATCCGGCCGCCTCGATCGATCTTGGCGCATCGATTTGCCATGACGGCGTGTGTCTGACCGTCACCAGCATCGAGGCCGACGCCGCAGGCAGCCGCTATACCCTCGATGTCTCGAACGAAACCCTCTCGCTCACCACGCTCGGCGAGTGGCGGGCGGGCCGGACGATCAATCTGGAGCGCGCACTCAAAGCGGGCGACGAACTCGGCGGACACATCGTCTCAGGTCATGTCGATGGCGTCGCACGCCTTGTGGATCTGCGCCCCGATGGCGACAGCCGCCGCCTCACTTTCGAAGTGCCGGAGGGGCTCGCCCCATTCATTGCACCCAAGGGATCGGTCGCGCTCGACGGCACATCGCTCACCGTCAATGAGGTGGATGGTGCCCGCTTTGGCGTGAACCTCATTCCGCATACCTTGACGGTGACCACCTGGGGGGGCAAAAAGCCCGGCGATAGCATCAACATCGAGATCGATCCCCTCGCGCGCTATGTCGCGCGCCTTCTGGAGATGCGCCGGTGACGAACGGCCCGAACAACGAACTCGCCGATCTCGCGCGCGTCGCCTACTCCGAGGGGAAGGGCATAGTTTCGCCGATCGCGGATATTCTCGACGACCTGCGCAACGGCCGCATGGTCATCCTCGTCGACGCCGAGGATCGCGAGAACGAGGGCGACCTCGTCATTCCAGCGCAGATGGCAACACCCGACACGATTAATTTCATGGCCAAGCACGGGCGTGGCCTCATTTGTCTCTCGATGACCGAGCAGCGCGCCCAGCAGCTTCGACTGGAGCTGATGACGCGCAACAATGGCGCACGCAACCGCACGGCCTTCACCGTATCGATCGAAGCCAAGGAAGGCATTGCGACCGGCATCTCCGCACACGATCGCGCGCTCACCATCGCGACGGCGATCGACCCGAACAAGACGCACGACGACATCGTCTCGCCGGGCCATGTTTTTCCCCTCGTCGCGCGCGAAGGTGGCGTACTCGTCCGTGCTGGTCACACGGAAGCCTCCGTCGATCTCGCGCGCATGGCAGGCCTGCTGCCGGCCGGCGTCATCTGTGAGATCATGAACGACGACGGCACCATGGCCCGCTTGCCGGACCTCGTCTCGTTCGCGCAGCGCCACGGCCTCAAGATCGGGACCATCGAGGACCTGATCGCCTATCGCCTGCAGAACGACCGCATCGTCAACCGCACGGCCTCGCGCAAGGTGGAGAGCACGTTCGGCGGCACCTTCGATCTGCACGTTTACGAGACGACCGTCGATCCGGTCGAGCACGTGGTGCTTGTGCGTGGCGATCTGAGCGGACCCGAGCCGGTGCTCGTGCGCGTGCACGCCGTCAACATGCCGGCCGACCTTCTCGGCATCGGCGTACCTAACCGACCTGACGCTTTCCTGCAGAAATGCATGCAGATGGTCGCAGCAGAAGGCCGCGGCGCCATCGTGCTCATTCGCGATCTGAGCCCGCGCTCGCTGTCCACGTGGCTTGCCGAGCGTGAGCAACCCAAGACACCACAGGCGCGCGCAGAGCGCCGCCGCGTGGAAATCGGCATCGGCGCCCAGATCCTCCGCGATCTCGGCGTCACGGATATGGAACTGCTGACCAACGTCCCGCGCTCGCGCTATGTCGGCATCGAGGGCTACGGCCTGCGCATCGTTGGCACACGAGAGGTACGATAAGGATTATGGCCGGTAGAGGAACACCCATTGGCCCGCGCGCCGGTAAGATCGACGCGCATATTCTCATCATCGAGGCGCCCTACTACGAGGACGTGAGCGCTGCCCTGATCGAGGGCGCGCTCGCGGTGCTCAACGCGCACGGTTGCACCTACGAGCGCATTGTCGTGCCCGGCGCATTGGAGATTCCGCAGGTGCTCGCCGTCAGCGCGGCGTCCGGCCGCTTCGACGAGGGCGATCCGCAGCCTTTCGACGGTGTGATCGCGCTCGGCTGCGTCATTCGCGGTGAGACTTCGCACTACGACATCGTGTGCAACAACGCCAACCACTGGCTCATGCAGACGGCCATGGACCTCGCGCTTCCCGTCGGCAATGCCATTCTCACGGTCGATACGCACGCCCAGGCCATGGCGCGCGCGGAGGGCGGCCTTGCCGGGAAGGGGGCGGACGCCGCACGCGCGTGCCTCAAGCTCATCGAGATCGGCCAGGACTTCGTTGGGCGGGAATCATGAGAACGCCCGCCAATGATCCGCGTCCGCTCGCGCCCCGCAGTGCCGCGCGGCTCAGCGCTGTCCAAGCCCTCTACCAGATGGATATGGCCGAGACCGATCTCAACAACGTCATCGGCCAGTTCAATCTGCACCACTTCGGGGAGAAGGCAGAGGACAAGTCCGTTGCCGCCGCAGACCGCGATTTCTTCGCGGCCATCCTGCGCGGTGTCGTCCGCCGACAGCGCGAGATCGATCCGATCGTCGACGCGCAGCTCGCCGAAGGCTGGCGGCTGACGCGCGTCGATTCCACGCTGCGTGCGATCCTGCGCGCCGGTGTCTTCGAACTGATCGAACGCGCGGACGTGCCGGCTCGCGTCGTCATCAGCGAGTATGTCGAAGTCGCCAAGGCCTTCTTCAGCGAGGACGAACCGCGCGTCGTCAACGGCGTCCTCGACAAGATCGCGCGTCGCACGCGTGAGGCCGAGTTCACGCCGCCCGGCGGCAACTGACGGCCGC
>JAEYYJ010000312.1 GCA_023430845.1 Pseudomonadota bacterium | reverse complement strand
TAGCGCGCGGCACCGGCCGTCGGCAGCGTGTGGTTCGTGCCGATACCCTTGTCGCCATATGCGACGGTCGATTCCTCGCCGATGAAGAGCGAGCCGTAGTTCTTCAGTTTCTCGAGATAGTAGTCGTCGCGGCCCGTCTGAATTTCGAGATGCTCGGGCGCGTACTCGTCGGAGACGGCAATCGCTTCGTCGTCGCTGCCGACCACGACGATCTCGCCCCAGTCCGCCCACGAACGCGAAGCGACCTCACGCGTCGGCAGCGTTTTCAGCTGCAGCTCGACCTCGGCGAGGACGGCGCGCCCCATCTTCTCCGACGGCGTCACGAACCATGCAGGACTGTCCGGCCCATGCTCAGCCTGCCCGAGCAGGTCCGTCGCGACGAGAGCCGGATCGGCCGTGTCATCGGCGATAACGAGGATTTCGGTCGGTCCCGCAGGCAGGTCGATGCCGACCATGCCGAAGAGCTGGCGCTTTGCCTCCGCGACATAGGGATTGCCTGGGCCGGTGATCATGTCCACGCGCGGCATCCCCACGCAGCCATAGGCCATGGCCGCCATGGCTTGTACGCCACCAACGCAATAGATCTCATCGGCGCCCGAGTGATGGAGCGCATAAAGCGTCTGCGGGTAGATGCCATCAGGACCGCGCGGCGGCGCGGCGGCGACAATGCGCTCGACGCCGGCCACCTTGGCCGTACCGACGCTCATGATTGCTGCTGAGATGAGCGGGTACTTGCCGCCGGGGATGTAGCAACCGGCAGTCGAGATCGGGATGAGCTTCTGACCGAGCAGAACGCCCGGCTTCAACTCGACTTCGAAGGCCTGCAGACTCTCCTTCTGCCGTTTGGCGAATTCCGTCACCTGCGCGTGGCAATAGGCGAAGTCTTCTTTGAAGGTCGTCGGCAGGATGCGCGTCACTTCATCGATACGCGATTGCGGCACGCGGAATTCGCCCGTCCATTTGTCGAGGTCGCGCGCATAGCGACGGACCGCCTCGTCGCGGTTCTCGGCGACGTCGGCGATCATACGACGCACGGTGTTCTCGACTTCGGCTGCGCGCGGCCCCGCTTGCAGCGCGGCGCGTTTGAGATACTGGCGAGCCACGGCGCCCTCCCAATGTTGAGACGTTTTCGACCTTGGAGTGAGACGCTATGTGGACGGCAGGGGGCGGTCAAGCACGCGCAATGGAGCAGCAGACACTCGAAAAGAAACATCCCGGCGCATGGGCCGGGATGCTCCAATTCGGTTGCAGTCGAGCGAGAAGGTCAGCCGCGCGTGCTGCCACCCCCCTGCGGTAGCAGCTTGAGGATACCCTGCGCGGCGGCGCCGGCGGCGGCATCGGCCGTATTGCCCCACGCGCTGTCGAGCGAGCCCTCTGGGATCTCGTTCTTCTGCGAGACCGTGCCGAGTGAGCGGCCCTGCGGATCACGCACCAGCCAGTCGATCTGGATGGACTGCTTGCCCGCCTGTGCTTGCGTGAGCGCCACCTTGCCCTCGATGCGATACGACGCGCCCGGCCGGTTGGCCATCGTCACGCCCTGACGCGAGAGCTCGCGCTGGAGCGCGCTCGAGAGTGCAGTGTTGCCATCACCCGGCGCACCGGTGACGGCCGGCACGATCGCAGCGACATCGCCCGTCGACGGCAGGCTCGCAGTTGTCGTACGTGCGGCAGCTGGCTCGGCTGCCGGTGCCGACGGCGGCGCCACAGCGGCAATCGGCTGCTGTGCTCCGGCGTCCGAGGCAGGACCCTGCCCGGCGATGGGCACACCGCCAGCCGGACGATGGTTCGCCGAGAGCCACGTGGCCAACTGCGTGGATGTCTTGTCGGCAATGGACTGCGTCACCGCTCCCGTCACGGCGACCCACGGATCCTTCGCGGCGCCGGCCGGCATCAACTCCTCGCCGGTTACGCGATGCACGCGCTTGCCGGTCGTGTCGGTGAGATCCCAGATGTACGAAACCTTGGTCTGCGAACGATCCTTTGACGCGACGATGTAGCCACGCAGCGTGAAGTCGCCCTTGGCATCACGATCGTTGATCAGCGAGATGCGCTGCCGCTCAGCGGACTGCACGATCTGCTCGGCCATCTGCCGCGAGACGGCATCCGGTGCACCGATGACCGGCGCAAGCGCGATACGCGCCAATGTGGCCTGCTGAGCGGGCCTGGCCTGCTCAGGCGTCACGGCCCCAGGCCCAGACGACGACAGACTGCTGAAGAGCGATGATCCGCTCGACTCGCACCCGGCAAGACCGAGCGCAATGACCGCGATTGCAGCCGGAACGACAGAGCGCAGCCGGCTCCGTGATGTCCTCTCAGCGTCGGATTTGGTCACGGTGACGCCCCCTTGAATAATGATTCCGCTGACACCCGGTGACCGTCGTACGGACTTGGCGGCCTCGAGGTTCTCCCTCGACTCGGTACGCTTTCGAGAATCCTGTATCTGCTGGCTCCCCGACCGTCCAGATGGCGGCACCAGCTTTCCTGTTTCTGACTCGAAACTTAGCAGACACTTGAAGGGGAAACTGTGGAAAAACTAGAGCAGGACGATGGCGGAGATTTGGCGGCCATAGTCCGGCTCGCGCCGATGTGTCGTCCGGCGATAGCTGAAATAATGCTCCGTGTTCGTGTACGTGCAGCGGCTCTCGCTGCCGACTCCGCCGAGGCCCATGCCATCGAGGCGATGCAGGACGAAAGCCGGTAGATCGAAGTACGGCCGAGCGCCTTCTTCGCGTCGTCGGAAAAATCTCCGATAGTCTCCTGATTTCGCGAGGAAAACGTCCTCGAACTCGGGTCCGACCTCATAGGCCTCGGGGCCGATGCAGGGCCCGAGAACAGCCTGGATGCGCCCGCGCTGCGCGCCGAGCTTCTCCATGGTCGCGACGGCGGATTCGAGCACGCCGCCGAGGGCACCCTTCCATCCGGCGTGCGCCGCCGCGACGACACCCGCTTCCGCATCCGCGAAGAGGACAGGCGCACAATCGGCTGCGAGCGCGGCGACGGCGATACCTGGCGTCGCGGTCACGAGGGCATCGGCCTTGGGCATGGTGTCGAAGGTCCATGGCTCCGTGACAACGATCGCGTCGGCGCTGTGATACTGATGCGCCGTGAGCAGATTGTCCGGAATGACGCCGAGGTGCTCGGCCACCCTGCCGCGATTCTCAATGATCGCGGCGCGCGCATCCTTCGAGCCGAGCCCGCAGTTGAGCGCGGCGTAGATGCCTTCCGAGACGCCACCCTGGCGGCCGAAAAAGCCGTGCGCGGTGCCGTCATGCCTTGAAAGGGCTTCCGATTGGATCGGCTGGAGCATGATCAATCCGTTGCGATGGTCGTCCGAAGCCTCTCCGGATATCAGCCGGCGAGCAGCGGGTCGAGCTTGCCGGCGCCGTCGAGGGCATAGAGGTCGTCGCAGCCGCCGATGTGCCTGTCATCGATGAAGATCTGAGGAACGGTAGTTTGGCCACCCGCCATCTCGACCAGTTCCTCGCGCTCGGCTGGCTTGCCAGTGAGATTGATCTCCTCGAAGGGTACGCCCTTCGATTGCAGCAGCCGCAGGGCGGCAGAACAGTAGCCGCACCAGTCTCTCGTGTAGATGACCACCTTGGGCATGCAGGCCTCTTGGGATAGCGGGATGTCCAGAAGAATGTAGTGTGGTGTTGTGCGTTGCGGCAGTGGCGCTAATCGCGACGCTGCGAGCCTGGGTTTGCAGGGCTCGCCCTAGAGATCGACACGGCGCGGATCGGCGACCATGGCAGCCGCGAGCACATCGACGCGCTGAGCGCCCGCCGCCCTCAAGGCCCGCGCACAGGCACCAACCGTGGCACCGGTCGTAATGACGTCGTCCACCACGATGACGTTCCGCCCCGCAATGCGCCGGCGGCCCGCGGCCGTCACGGCAAAGGCACCGGCGACATTCGCAATCCGCTGTGCCGCGCTCGAACCAACTTGCGTAGGAGTCCTCTTGGTCTTCATGAGCGTGAAGGGATCAAAGCGAACGCCACTCGAACGAGAAACCTCCCGCGCCAGGAGAGCCGCCTGATTGAACTGACGGCGCACGAGCCGCCATCGCGTCATAGGCACCGGGACGAGGACGTCCGCGTCCACGAGAAGCTCGCTGCCCGCCCGCGCCATCCAGTGGGCCAGCAGGCGGCGCGCCTCATGTCGATCCGCGTACTTGAAATCATGAATGAGCTCGCGGACGACGCCGCCGAACGCTGCTGCGGCGCGCGCACGGTCGTAAGGTGGAGGGTCTGCGGCAGCCGCCGCCGAAACCTGAATGCCATCACCCCCGAACGAGAGCGGGAGCCCCAACCGATGGCAGAGCGGCGGCGTGATAAATGCCACCTGCTGCCAGCAACCAGCACATAGGGCGTCATGTGAAGCTGTGCGATCATGACAGGAAAGGCAAAGCGCCGGCGCAATCACATTGCCGAGACCGCCGAAGGCCGCGCCCAGACGGCCGCGCACGTCGGTAAGCCGTCGCCATGGCCGCCGCGGAGGATTGTGCACGCCGCTCTCTGCGGCTTCATCCGGCCCTGCCATTCACGGTCCCGCCCGGTGCTCAGTTCGAACCATGATAGCCCAAGGGCTGGGAACTTGTGCAAGAGATCGGCCTCGAGGGCGCTTGCGGCCAGAGGCGGCCTTGCCAAAGGCATACTTCGAGATAATGGTGCGCGGCTTTTTTTCAACAACGTCAGGGGGTGGCCG
This sequence comes from Pseudomonadota bacterium, assembly GCA_023430845.1. Lineage (GTDB taxonomy): Bacteria > Pseudomonadota > Alphaproteobacteria > Rhizobiales > Hyphomicrobiaceae. Next base: position 3,746 of record JAEYYJ010000312.1, on the reverse strand, counting down.
TGACGTCGACCGAGAATACAACGAGCGAGACGCCGCTCATTGCCCGGCTGCGGACTTTCGTCGAGTCTGCCGGTTTCCAGCGTTTCATCATTGGCGTCATCATCATCAACGCCATCGGCCTCGGGCTCGAGACGATACCGCCCATCGGGGAGCCACTCCGGGTACCGCTTGCGCTGATCGACAATGTCGCGCTCGTGATCTTCGTCATCGAGATCGCCGCAAAGCTCATCGCCTACCGGCTCGCGTACTTCAAGGATCCCTGGAACGTCTTCGATTTCACGATCGTCGGCATCGCGCTGCTGCCGATGGGTGGCGGCCTATCGGTCATGCGCGCGCTGCGCATCCTGCGTGCGATGCGCATCATATCGGTCGTCCCGGCCATGCGGCGCGTGGTGGAAGGCCTGCTCCACGCCATCCCCTCACTCGGCGCGGTCATCGCGCTGCTCGCCATCCTCTTCTACATCTGCGCGGTCATGGCGACGAAGCTCTTCGGCAGCGACTTCGACGAGCTGTTCGGCAATCTCGGGCGCTCACTCTTCACGCTGTTCCAGATCATGACGCTCGAAGGATGGACCGACGGCGTCGTGCGCCCGATCATGAAGGTGTATCCCTATGCGTGGCTCTTCTTCATTCCCTTCATCTTGATGGTCACGTTCTCGGTGCTCAATCTCTTCATCGCGATCATCGTCAATTCGATGGAGGCAGCCGCCAAGGAGGATACCGAAATGCTCCACGAGGACGCCGAGAAACTCCACGCCGATGCCCAGCAGCAGACGCGCCAGCATGAGGTTCTCGTCGGAGAGATCCGCGCGCTCAGGGAGGAGATCGCGACTTTGAGGGACATGGTCAAACCCGGCCCCTGACGCGCGCCGGGCACCCTTGCCATTGCCCGGCGAGGGCTTAGACTGAAAGCCTGCATGTCATTTCTGGAGTGAGCCGATCAATGAACGCCCTCGCCAAAATCAAGACCTTTCACGACGATCTCACCGCCTGGCGACGCGATCTGCACGCGCATCCGGAACTCGGGTTCGACGAGCACCGCACGAGCGATTTCGTGGCGAAGAAGCTCGGTGAATTCGGCATCACCGTGCATCGCCACGTGGGCAAGACGGGCGTCGTTGGCGTGATCCAGACCGGCAATGGCCCGACGATCGGCCTGCGCGCGGACATGGACGCCCTGCCGATCGACGAGATCGCGGAAGTTCCCTATAAGTCCACGCGTCCCGGCGTCATGCACGCGTGCGGTCACGACGGGCACACGACGATGTTGCTCGGCGCCGCGCGCTATCTCGCCGAGACGAAGAACTTTGACGGCACGGTCTATTTCATCTTCCAGCCGGCCGAGGAAGGTATCGGCGGCGCGCTGGCGATGCTGGAGGACAAACTCTTCGAGCGCTTTCCCTGCGACAGCGTCTTCGGCATGCACAACAATCCGGGCCTACCGGTCGGCAAATTCTCGATCCGCCCTGGCGCCATGATGGCGGGCGGCGCGTTCTTCGACATCAACATCACGGGGCGGGGCTCGCACGGCGCGCGCCCGGAGGAGTCCGTTGATCCGGTACTCGTCGCGAGCCACATCGTCACGGCCATGCAGGCGATCGTCGCGCGCAACATCACACCCATCGCCACGGCCGTCGTGAGTTGCACGGCCATCCACTCGGGTGATGCCTACAACGTCATTCCACAGACGGCGACCATTCGCGGCACGGTGCGCACGTTCAGCCATGAGATCATGGCGCAGATCGAGAAGGCCATGAAGCGTACGGCCGAGAATACGGCAGCCGCGTTCGGTGCGACGGCCGAGGTGGACTTCCGGGTGCTATTCGCGCCGCTCGTTAATGACGAGAAGGAGACGGAGTTCGTTGCCGATCGCGCCGCTGAGCTGGTCGGCGAAGCGGACGTCGAGCGCAATCGCAGCCTGGTCATGGCGTCGGAGGACTTCTCCTTCATGCTGGAGAAGTGCAAGGGCGCCTACATCAATATCGGCAATGGCGCACTCGGTACGCCGACGAGTGTGCCCGTGCACAATCCTGCCTACCAGTTCAATGACGAAATTCTGCCGCTCGGCTCGGCGCTTTATGCGCGTCTGGTCGAAGGAAAGCTCGGCCGCCTCGGCCGCTGATACTCGTCGCGATCAAAAACAAAGTCCGGAAACGCTCAAATGGCCAAAGCAGCTCGCAAAGTCATTATCACCTGCGCCGTCACCGGCTCGATCCACACGCCGTCCATGTCGCCGCATCTGCCGATCACGGCCGAGGAGATTGCCGACGCGGCGATCGGTGCAGCGGAAGCGGGCGCGGCGGTGGTCCATCTCCATGCGCGCGATCCCAAGGACGGCAAACCCGATCAGTCGACAGAGGCCTTCGCGCCCTTCCTGAAAGTGATCAAGCAGCGCTCGAACTGCGTCGTGAACATCACGACCGGCGGCGCGATGACGATGACCATCGAAGAGCGCGTGCGCCCGGCGGCAACCTTCAAGCCGGAAGTTGCATCGCTCAACATGGGCACGATGAACTTCGCTCTGTTCCCGATGCTGGAGCGCCAGAAGGAGTTCAAGCACGCGTGGGAGCGTGAGTACCTCGAGGGCTCGCGCGCCGGCTTCTTCAAGAACACCTTCGCCGACATCGAGTACATCCTGACCACCTGCGCGGCGAACGGCTCGCGCTTCGAGGTCGAGTGCTACGACATCGGCCACCTCTATACGCTGCGCCATTTCGCGGATCGCGGCATCATCAAGCCACCCTTCTTTATCCAGTCGGTGTTCGGCATCCTCGGCGGCATCGGTCCGCACTACGAGGACGTGGCCATGATGAAGCGAACGGCCGACCGCCTGTTCGGCGATCAGTATCGCTGGAGCGTGCTCGGCGCCGGTCGCAACCAGCTGCCGATCGCGGCGATGGCGGCTGCGATGGGCGGCAACGTGCGTGTCGGCATGGAGGACAGCCTGTGGATCGGCCCCGGCAAGCTCGCCAAGTCGAACGCCGAGCAGGTGACCAAGGTGCGCCAGATCATCGAAGGCCTCGGCCTCGAAATCGCATCCGCCGACGAAGCGCGCGAGATCCTGAGCCTCAAGGGCGGCGACAAGGTCGATTTCTGAGCCGCGATCAGGCTGCTAGGCGTTCTTAACGCTTCGGAGCGCCGGCCGCATTGATGGCGGTCGGCGCTTCTGTTAAGCCTGCGCCAAAGCTCACAAATCCGGAAGGTCGACCGATGATCCCGCGCTACTCCCGCCCTGAGATGAGAGCGATCTGGGAGCCCGAGACCCGCTTTCGCATCTGGTTCGAGATCGAGGCGCACGCGGCGACCGCCATGGCCGAACTCGGCATCGTGCCAAAGGAAGCCGCCAAGATCATCTGGGACAAGGGCAGCAAGGCCAAGTTCGACGTCGCGCGCATCGACGAGATCGAGGCGGTTACGAAGCACGACGTCATCGCCTTCCTGACGCACCTCGCCGAGCACGTCGGACCGGAGGCGCGCTTTGTGCACCAGGGAATGACCTCGTCGGACGTGCTCGACACGTGCCTGAACGTCCAGCTCGTGCGCGCGAGCGACATTCTGCTCGCCGACATGGATCGCCTGCTCGCAGCGCTCAAGACGCGCGCCTTCGAGCACAAGAATACGATCACCATCGGCCGCAGCCACGGCATTCATGCCGAGCCGACCACCTTCGGCGTGAAGCTGGCCACCGCCTATGCGGAGTTCGCACGCGGGCGCGAGCGGCTCGTCGCTGCGCGCAAGGAAGTCGC
>JAEYYJ010000231.1 GCA_023430845.1 Pseudomonadota bacterium | reverse complement strand
GGGCCGACGCGGTGGGCGCGAGCCACATCCATAGGACCGAACCGGCTGCGATTGCGCGAAAAGCGCGGCGCGTGCGCATGACAGAGCCCGTGACGAGAGTGGCGATGCTCGTGGGTCACTATTGGCGCAGTCTGGACCCGCCGCCAGTGCATGAACCCCACACCCTCGCAGATACTGTGCGGCGCGATCGTAGCCGAAGTTGGACAAGGATAGCCGGCGCGCTGCAAAGGAGACCGAAGCGCTGGAGGCTAAGGCATTGATCCGGCAGCTGTGCGCGGTCGGCGGTGTCCGTTCACGGCGTGGCCAAGGATGGCCCGGCGCTCAATGCGCGGAGAAGACCAGGATCTTCAGGGGCAGGACGGCGGCATGGACGCGCAGGATCATGGCGTGGACCACCGCGACGGCATCGACAATATGGAGATAGAGCCACCTGCCAAAGCCGATGTCCTTGCTGGCGAGCGCATCGTGGTTGTTGGAGTAGGCATTGGCAATGCAGCTGCTGCCTGGCGTGACATCGTCCATCCCGCCCGGAAACATGGGCTCGAGGTGCGCCGTGATCGCACCGGCCTTCGCGATCTGCTGTGCCTCGACGAGCTGCTCGGTCGCCCGGACTTGACCGGCGGCGACGGCATCCTGCACATCCGTCACGACCATGGGGATGATCGTCCAGGGCTTCGACAGGCAGGTGGCCTCCGCGACCATGCCCGGTTTCAGGATCTGCGCCTCGATCTGTCCGAAGCCCGCGATGAGCCGCGCCTGTCCGGCGCCGTCGGGAATGAGGATGCCTGCGGGGCGCATGAGCGGGTTCACCACGTCGCCGACGCGCAGCACGAACTGCTCGATGCGGCCCGACACGCCGGCATAGACGACCATCTTCGCAAGCTCGACTTGAGCCTGCTCGCGTGCGGCTTCGGCCGTCGCCTTTTCGGCAGGCAGCAGCGTTGAGAGCCTTGTTTGCGCGGCCTGCCGCGCCGCTGTGGCGGCAACCACATCGCCATTGCGGGTCTCGACGAGCTTGCGGAGCCTTTCGATCTCGCGCGCGGCGACGACATCGGCATTGCGACGTTGCAGCGTCTCCTTGGTCTCGAGCTCCTCGAGCGCCTGCTCGTAGGCGCCCTGCGCCTTCAGGATCTGGCCCTCTGCCGCGGCGATGTCCGCCTGCGCCATGAGCATCGCGGCTTCGATTTCCGCGATGCGGCGGCTCGCGACTTCGAGGGCTGCGGTTTGCCGCGTGCTATCCAGCCGGAAAATCGGATCGCCCTTCTTAACGTCGGCGCTGGCGGGAACGAGAACCTCGGACACGCGCCCGCTGGCCTCCGGCAGAATGGATATGGTGCGGTAGAGGGATGTGACGTTGCTCGTCGAGGGATGGTTATAAAAGACGATCGTGATCAGAGCGATCGTAAGCATAAGGCAGGTCGTGATGCCGTAGCGGTACTCGTACCAGACGGAATAGATCGTGATCTCCTTGCCGATGCGCTTGCCCTGGTAGCGCCGGTACAGATAGTCCGGGAATATCGTGAAGAGCGAGCAGAGCAGCAGTTCAAGCATGCTGCACCTTCGGCATCTGGGGACCATCAGGCTGTGGCGCGTTCGCCGGCGGTACTGGGAGCGATTTAGCTGATGGCGGCTCTGGCGCCATATCCTTCACCTCCCGACTTTCGACCGCACTCTCCAGGGAATTCGCAATGCGGTCGAGCGGGCCGGAAAAATCGGAGACGGAGAAGCTCGGGAATTTGATGAGCGCCAGAAGCAGCGCTGCTACCCAGAAAGCGTGAATATGAGTGAACAAAGAGAGCAGCGCGAGAACCGCCACCACATCGAACTGCGCGCGATTGTGCACCATGCGCTCAGGCAGAGAGTGCAGCCAGAAGAAGAACACCCCCAACGCCAGCACCGCGCCAACCAAAACGAGCGCAACGACCACGAACAGCACGTCTGTTTGGCCCGGTGCCGTAACGAAGAAGGGAATGTGATCTGGTTTGGCGACCGCTTGAAATGGTGTCATTGCGAGCACCTTTCGACCACCTAGTTCATGCGATCACCATACCAGCGCACTTCAGTAACGTCTCAGGCTCATCTGTTCTTGGTTTCCGGCAAAGCTTTAACCTCGTCGCGCCCGAGGAGCAGCCGGATTCTGTCGCCGATCTGCTCGAACTTGTCGGCGGTTATGGTGACCACTCTGGTACCGAGGCCAAGCATGCGGTCTATCTCGATCTCGATGGCCTGAACCGCGCCATCTGGTCCTCGCTTGATGTCGACAACTTCACCCAAGTTGGAGTTGTCCGACCCGACAACCTGCAGGCCCCTCAGTCCAGCGAGACCTTGAACGGCACTTCTCAGACCCGACGCGACCTTCGCGCACGCAGGCGACAGGGATCCGCGTTTCTCCATGACGCACTGACCAATGCGCTCTGCATCCTTGCAGTGCGTCTCGATGTCATTCCAGCAAGCTTCAGCCAGCCGCTCGACCCGGTTCATCACGCCTTCCAGGTTGCGCGACACCCGATACAACGCCCACTGGCACCTGCGGCTGAGCTGATCATCGAACGCCTGCATACAGGTCAGCAGGCGCCCCTCACCTCGGGTCACCTTTCCGCAGAAATTCTGGATATCGCTCGCGCAAGCACCTTCGACCGTCTCGACGGCAGCTGCGACCCGCTCTCTGATGTTCGACTGTGCGAAGCTCTTGCTGATGGGGAGCAATGTGACCGCTGCCGCAGCCAATGCGAACGGCAGAACGGTCTTGGATATGGCTCGAATCATTATGCATCCTCCGTTGGCGAGTACCGCTGGCAGGATCAATAACGCTGGTGCGGGCCACAATACGGGATTGTCTCTATTGCCATTGCGTATGAACCCGCATCTTCGATCTCAGCGGATGTGGTCGGCAAAGCTCAGTCAATGATGTGATATCCGCATCCCCGCTGTCCTGGGCCGCCACTACAAAGTATTGCGCGCTGAACGCGAATCGCGACTACATATGGACGTCGTGGTCCTGAAGCTTCCAAAGCTGCGGGCTAAGAGGGAAGCCGGTGCGCCTTTTAGGGCAATGCCGGCACTGCCCCCGCAACGGTAAGTGGCGAGCACTTTTCCAGCTTAAACCACTGGGATCACACGATCCTGGGAAGGTCGGAAAAGCGCAGCGACCCACAAGTCCGGAGACCTGCCCCGACAGCAAAAGCAACGTCCTCGGGCGGGGTGTCCCGGTGGTCGCTGGCAGGCTTGTCTAGCGCGATTTTTCGCGCCTTTCCCGCTCGCGCCCGCTCGGCCCATGCCCCCAATCCAATGGGGTCAAGCCGGTGTCCTATACTCTCGAAGCCAAATCATCCGATGTCGCCGTAGGCCGCAGCGCACGGACAACATCAGCGGCGGCCAAATCTGCGCCGGCTTACCAGGTCATTCGTCGCAATGGGACGGTGACGCCGTTCGATGCGAGCAAGATCACCATAGCGCTGACTAAGGCTTTTCTTGCCGTTGAAGGTGGACGCGCGGCGGCATCGCGCCGTGTACACGAGGTGGTCGAAGAGCTGACCGGGCAGATTGCCGGAGCGCTCCTGCGCCGGAACGATGTCGGCCGCACCTTTCACATCGAAGAAATTCAGGATCAGGTTGAGCTGGCGCTCATGCGCGGCGAGCATCACAAGGTCGCGCGCGCCTATGTGCTTTATCGCGAGGCCCGGACCAAGGAGCGCGCGGCCGAGAAGCCGGCAGTCTCCGCGCCATCCATCCAGATCAATGTGACCAACGTCGATGGCTCGAAGTCGTCACTCGATGAGCAGCGCTTGATCCGTGTGATCGAGGAAGCCTGCGCCGGGCTCTCCGACGTTTCGTCGGAGCCGATCCTCGCCGAAACGCGGCGCAATCTCTACGACGGCATCACACTCGACGAGCTGGCACTGGCCCCCATCATGGCCGCGCGCACGCTCATCGAGCAGGAGCCTAACTATACCTATGCGAGCGCGCGTCTTCTGCTCGACAAGCTCCGGCGCGAAGCGCTGAGCTATGTGCACGGCCGCGCCGAGCAGGCCACGCAAGCCGCCATGACGGACGGCTATGCCGAATATTTCCCCGCCTATGTCGCGACCGGCATCAAGGCGGGTCTGCTCGATCCCGAGCTTGGACGCTTCGACATAGAGCGTATCGCCGCGGCTCTGAAGCCCGAGCGCGATCTGCAGTTCCAGTTCCTTGGCCTGCAGACGCTCTATGATCGCTACTTCCTGCACGTGCATGGTACGCGCTTCGAACTGCCTCAGGCGTTCTTCATGCGCGTCGCCATGGGTCTCGCCATACGCGAGGTCGATCGCGAAGCACGGGCCATCGAGTTCTACGACCTCATTTCGTCGTTCGACTTCATGTGCTCGACGCCGACGCTGTTCAATGCAGGTACGACGCATCCGCAGCTTTCCTCGTGCTTCCTGACGACGGTGTCGGATGATCTCGACGGCATCTTCAAATCCATCAAGGACAACGCGCTTCTTGCGAAGTACTCGGGCGGACTCGGCAACGACTGGAGCCGCGTGCGCGGTCTCGGTGCGCACATCAAGGGCACGAATGGTCAGAGCCAGGGTGTCGTACCATTTCTCAAGGTCGCCAACGACACGGCCATCGCAGTCAACCAGGGCGGAAAGCGGAAGGGTGCCGTCTGCGCGTATCTAGAGACATGGCACATCGACATCGAGGAGTTCCTCGATCTTCGCAAGAACACCGGCGACGACCGTCGCCGCACGCACGATATGAATACGGCGAATTGGGTGCCGGATCTGTTCATGCAGCGCGTCGCCGAGGACGGGCAGTGGACGCTCTTCTCGCCGGACGAAACGCCTGATCTGCACGATCTCTACGGCTCTGCCTTCGCTGAGCGGTATGCCCACTACGAGCAGAAAGCCGAGCGCATGGAACTGCGCGTTGCGAAGCGCGTGCGCGCGGTCGACCTGTGGCGCCGCATGCTCACCATGCTGTTCGAAACGGGCCATCCCTGGATCACCTTCAAGGATCCGTGCAACATCCGCTCGCCCCAGCAGCATTGCGGCGTGATCCACTCGTCGAACCTGTGCACCGAGATCACTCTCAATACATCGGACGGTGAGGTGGCCGTCTGCAATCTCGGCTCGATCAATCTTGCCGCGCACGTGACGGAGAAGGGTCTCGATCGCGTTCGCTTGGAGCGGACCATCAAAACCGCCATGCGGATGCTCGACAATCTCATCGACATCAATTTCTACACGATCCCGGAGGCCCGCCGCTCGAACCTGCGCCACCGTCCGGTCGGCCTCGGGCTCATGGGCTATCAGGATGCGCTGCAGATGCTGCGCCTGCCGCTTGGGTCCAAGGAGGCCGTCGAGTTTGCCGACAC
>JAEYYJ010000204.1 GCA_023430845.1 Pseudomonadota bacterium | reverse complement strand
ATAGCAGCCCCACGACGCCAGCAACAATGGCCACGTCGGCGATATTGAACACGTACCAGCTCCAGCCATTGGCATAGAGGTGGAAGAAATCCGCGACGCCGCCCCGAATGACGCGATCCAGCGCATTGGCGAGCCCGCCGCCGATGATCAGCCCGATCGAGGCGGCCATGAGCGGATTGACGCGACCGCGCACCAGCCAGATCCAGAGCCCGATCGACGTCAGCGTGGCAAATCCGGCGAGCGCCCACTGTCCGCCGTGTCCGTCCTGGGCGAGCAGGCCGTAGCTGATGCCCTTGTTGAGGACGAATACCAAGTCGAAGAATGGGCCAACGTGCACCGGCTGCTGCGCGGCGATGTCGTAGACGTTGAGCATCCACCACTTGTGGATCTGGTCGATCGCAAGGGTCGCGAGTGCCAATGTCAGGCCGAGGCGCGCATAGCCACCCCAAAGCCAGCCACGACGTTCGTCCGTAGCGGTCCCCAGGACGGCGCGCTCCTCGATTTCGCTCATGCCTTATCAAGCTCGCGCATTGCGGCGGCATCGCGGGCGGAGATCTCGGGATAGGCCGGATCGCTGCCGACGTCGGTAGTCACCCGCCACGAGCGCGCGCACTTCTTGCCCTCCGCGCGCGTCGGCACGACACCGACACCCGAAACTTCGGCCAGCGCAAACGCGCCCTCCGGTGCCGATGTATCGACGATCCTGATGCCCGACGTGATGCAGACCTCGGCCATGTCGATGCCTTTGAGGGCCGCAGCAAGCTCGCCGTTGGTTACGTGAACGATGGGGGCTGCTTCGAGGCTGGAGCCAATCCGCTTTGCGGCGCGTTCGATTTCGAGCGCACCCGTTACCACCGAACGCACGCGACGCACCTGTTCCCACTTTGCGGCGAGCACGTCGTCGCGCCATGCGGCGGGTGCGGCTTTGAATGTCTCGACGTGCACCGAGCCATCTTCGCTCGGATAGCGCTGCAGCCAGGCTTCCTCAGCCGTGAAGACGAGGATGGGCGCGATCCATGTCGCCACGCACTGGAAGATCTGCTCGACGCAGGTCAGCGCCGCGCGCCGCCTGAGGCTCGACGGCGCATCGCAATAGAGCGCATCCTTGCGCACATCGAAGTAGAAGGCCGAGAGCTCAGTGTTCATGAACTGCGCGAGCGCGGATACGACGCGCTTGTAGTCGTACTCCGCATAGGCCTTGCGCACGACCGGCTCCAGCGTTGCGAGCTGATGGAGCATGTAGCGCTCGAGCTCCGGCATGTCGGCCGGCGCCACTTCCTGCTCGGGCTTGTAATGCGCGAGCGTGCCGAGCATCCAGCGCAGGGTATTGCGCATCTTGCGGTAGGTCTCGACGAAGTTCTTGAGGATCTCCGGCCCGATGCGCAGGTCATCCGAGTAGTCGGACGCGGCCACCCAAAGGCGCAGAATGTCGGCGCCTGCATTCTTGATGACGTCCTGTGGCGCCGTCACGTTGCCGACGGACTTCGACATCTTCTGCCCCTTCTCATCGAGGCAGAAGCCGTGTGTCAGCACGACGTCGAAGGGCGCACGTCCACGCGTGCCGGAAGACTCGATCAGCGAGGAATGGAACCAGCCGCGATGCTGGTCCGAGCCTTCGAGGTACATCACGCGATCGCGCCCGCCGTCGACCTGCCGCTCGATGCCTTGCAGGCTCGGGAAGTGCAGATCATTGAGGACGTAGCTGTGCGTGCTGCCCGAGTCGAACCAGACATCGAGTACGTCGTTGACTTTCTCGAAGTCCGCGGGGTTGTGGTCGGGCTTCAGGAAGCGCGCGCCGTCTGTGTCGGAGAACCAAGCGTCGGCGCCCTCGGCGTACATGGCGTCATAGATGCGCTGGTTGACCTTGGCGTCGACCAGCACTTCGCCATCGCTCTTGCGCACGAAAACGGTGATTGGCACGCCCCAGGCGCGCTGGCGCGAGATGACCCAATCGGGCTTCGCCTCGATCATGCCGGTGATGCGGTTCTCGCCCGACTTCGGCACCCATTCCGTATCGCGGATCGATTGCAGCGAAACCTCGCGCAATGAGCGGTTGCCGAGCGAGGGGATCGCCTTGTCCATGTGGATGAACCACTGGGGCGTATTGCGGAAGATCACCGGTTTCTTGGAACGCCACGAATGCGGGTACTGATGCTTCAGGCGCCCGCGCGCGAGCAGGTTGCCGACTTTCACGAGCGCGTCGATGACGGCCTGATTGGCGTCGCCCTTCTCGCCCTTGTCGGTGATAACGCGCTTGCCCTCGAAGCCCGGCGCGTCCTTCGTGAAGGCGCCGTTCTCGTCGACGGTGTAGGGGATCGCCGGATCGACATCGCGTGCCTGCAGAAGGCGCGTCGAGGCCGTCCAGATGTCGAAGTCCTCGCGGCCATGGCCGGGTGCCGTGTGCACGAAGCCCGTGCCCGCGTCGTCGGTGACGTGATCGCCATCTAGTAGCGGCACATTGAACTGATAGCCGCCGAGCCCCGCGTCGCGGAGCGGGTGGGCGCAGATGATGCTGGCGAGATCCTCGGGCCTGACC
>JAEYYJ010000186.1 GCA_023430845.1 Pseudomonadota bacterium | reverse complement strand
CCGGCCGTTTCGGGCCGCGAGCTTGCCCAGCGCGCAGTGGAAGAAGCTCATGCACGTGGCGAAACACGCCGCAGCAGTCTCGGTGGTGCCGGCCTCGGTGCACTCGCGACCGAGGGCGAGACGCCTGCAGCAGCGACGCCGACCATCGAGACCGCATCCCTTGGCGCCGGAGCCCGCGCGAATGCACCGCCGTCGGGTAGCGCGCAGCCAAGCGGGCCGGCTTCGCCGCTGTCGCCGCTCATGCAGGCTGCGTCCACGGTCGGCGGCATGCTCAAAAGCATGACGCAACCACCGCCAGCGCCGCCCGCGCCTCCAGCCGCTGCAGCGTCGTGCCGCGTGTGGACGGCAAGCTACGGCGGCACCAAGGCCATCCTGATCAAGGCGCCGACGCCTGAAGGCATCAGCTACACGGTGCTCGACGTCAATGAGGGCGCGGAGAAGCGCGAAGCCGCCGCCTACATCGCCGCATACGCCAAGGGCGGCCATATCGAGAGCACGTTTACAAGCCAGATTCAGGCGCTGGAGAGGGCATTCGAGCTCTGCCCAGAAGGCTGAGAGCGAAGGCCTGCGAGATCGAGGGAGCGGTTGGAGGGGGAGCGGACGTCAGAAGCCGCGCAACCGTTCAAGAGGTCGAATGACGGGGGTCATTACGAGTATGCGCGCACATACGCGCTCCACGACGGGGCTACGAGCATCGCTCGCCATACTGTTGGGTCTGCCGCTGACGATCGCGGCGACCGCGCCTGCGTCCGCACTTCCGGAGCTACGTACGCATGAGCGCAACAGTGTGCCTGCGTGCGTGACGCCGGAGCGGCTGATGCGCTACCTCGAGCAGCGCAACAAGCGGCTCGCGCCGCAGTTCAAGACCATCGCGCGTTACTACAAGGCCCATGGCGATCGCTATCGCGTGCGTTGGGACTATGCCTTTTATCAGATGCTGATCGAGACGAACTTCCTCACGTACCGCGCGCCGAACGGAAGGTGGGGTGACGTCCGCCCGAGCCAGAACAATTTTGCCGGCATCGGTGCGACCGGCGGCGGCGTGCCCGGCGACCGCTATCGCGATGTCTCGACTGGTGTTCTCGCGCAGATCCAGCACCTCGTCGCCTATTCGGGTGAAATCGTCGAACGCCCCGTCGCGCCGCGCACCCGCATCGTGCAGGACAAGGTCGTCGAGTTGTCGCGCGCGCTCGGGCGCCCCGTGACCTGGCGCGATCTCGCCGGCCGCTGGGCCGTCGACAAGAAATACGCCAACACGATCTCGGCGATCGCCGAGCGCTACCGCGCACAGTTCTGTGATGGCGAGCCGGAGATGCAGGTCGCCGCGAGCCCATCGCGCGCAACGCCGGCGAGAACGGCGCAGGCCAGTGCCGCGCCGCCACCCGCAGCTGCACAGTCCTCGCGGACATCGCGCGCCATGCCGCGCGGCCGCGCCCTTCCCGCCGACGAAACACTCGTCGTGAACGACGACGAGCCGACGCGTGCAAGCAATGTTCGTACGGCAGCAATGGCCGCCGCACCGCAGGCACGCACGCAGCAAGCGTCGGTCCGCCCGCTCGCAGAGGCGCCTGCGCCAGCAGAACGCCCGCGTGCGTGCAAGGTGTGGACGGCAAGCTATGGCGGCAGCCGAAATGTGCTCATTCAGACGGTCGTCGGAGAGGAGCTGCACCTGACGGCGCTTCAGGTCATCGACGGCCAGGAGGAGGAGCTCGCTGCGAGCTTCATCGAGACCCATGCACTTGGCGGCTCCCGCCTCGGCGATGCGTTCCCGTCCCGTGAGGCGGCCTTGATCCGCGCCTTCGACCTCTGTCCACAGGCCGCGCGCCTGCAGCGCTGACAAGCTTCGAACCGTCGAGCCTATCGGGGTTGGAAGGAATTTCCTGCGGGCGCTTTGACCCACCAGCGCGGGCCGATGCTGCAGGGCTAATTCGTGACGACGAGGCAGTCGTAGCCTTTGGGACGGAGCTGGTCGCAGAGCGCCTTCGGCTCGCTCACATTGGCATAGGGGCCGAGGCGCACGCGGTAGAACTTGCCCATGCCGCCGAAGACGGTCTCGTCGACTTCGAGCTGCCGCTGGCCGATGGCGCCTGAATAATCCTGGCGCACTTTTGCGGCGACCGTATCGGCCTCCTTGCGGCTGCGCACTGTCGCAATCTGGAGCTTGTAGGCGCCACTCGCGATGGCGCTCGTCGCAATCCGCGACTCGCCCTTGCGCGCCCTGGTGGGCTCGGCGACTTTGGCCGTCTTGACGGGCGCTTTAGGCTCGGCCGCTTTGGTGGCCCTCTGCTCGGGCCTCGCCGAGGGCTCCGTGCGCGGCCGCCACTGGGCGCTGCCGCCTGCATCACCCTGCGGGGCCTGCGTCGCGGCGGAATTGCCCGTGAACAGGCCCGAGAAGAACGACCCGAACCCACCGCCTGACGACGGCGGATTCGCCGGCGCAGCAGAAGGCGGCGGCGGCTCAGCCCTCGCTTGCTGGCGCGGTTGAGGTGACTGACGGCGCTCGTTCGCATCGACCGTCGTCCCGCTTTGCCAGCTCGATGTCGCGGGGCCCGAAGCCGGGGAAGCGCTATTGGCGGATGTATCCGCGCTCGGCGCCGGAGCCGGCGTCGAAAACGCACGTCGCGGGAAGCCAGCTTCGGACAGACTATCGCCAGTGGAGCGAGGCGCCGCGGCTACGCGCGCCCATGGTGCTGACTGCGGCGCTGCCTCCGGATTTGCAGGCGTCGAGGGTGCCGATGCCGTGCCGCCCCCGCTCGCTGGCGGTGCAGCAACACCGACTTCACGCGAAGCCTCACTCCGCGCGGCCAATGCCGCATTGCGGTCGGTTTCGCTCAGACCGTCCTTGAGCCAGACAGCGCTCGTGAGATCGGCTATGGCCTGCGCCTGGCGCCCCTTCTTGCGATGGGCGAGGCCGCGCAGATAGAGCGCACGCGCCATATGATTGTTGGAGAGACCGCCGCGAGAAAGAATGCCCTCGAGGGCACTCATCGCGGCGTCGGCATTACCGGCATCGATTGCCTTGGCGGCACCGTCGAGTGCCCGATCGGTCTCGTTCGTGGCTGAGGCGCCCTTCGCGGGCGCACGCTGGGCGTCCGCACCATCGATCCCCCCGATGGTGCATGCGACTGCTACTGCCAACGACAGCGCGATCCTGTGCAGGCTCGTGCTCATAACGTGTCTCCGGGACCCCCTCGTTCCGGTCCGACTCGCGCATCTTTTGTTCAGTTAAGACAAATCTATTTCCCAGGCAATTGTATGACGCGACTTTTCCCCGCTTGCCGCGCCTATTCCACCGTGACCGACTTTGCAAGATTACGCGGCTGATCCACATCCGTGCCCATGAACGTCGCCGTGTGATAGGCGATGAGTTGCATGGGGAGAGCATAGACGAGCGGCGCGGCAAAAGGATGGACGCTCGGCACGCTCAGATGCGTCGCGACACGGCACCCGACCTTCTCGGAATTCGCATCGGAGACCAGGACGATCTGGCCACCGCGTGCCGCAACCTCCTGCATGTTCGAGACGGTCTTCTCGAAGAGATCATCTTCCGGCGCAACGACGACCACGGGCACGTTCTCGTCGATGAGTGCAATGGGGCCGTGCTTCATCTCGCCGGCGGCATAGCCCTCGGCGTGAATGTACGAAATCTCCTTGAGCTTCAGCGCACCTTCCATGGCAATCGGAAAGGCCGTGCCGCGGCCGAGATAAAGAACATCGCGCGCCTTGGAGAGCCAGGGCGCCATTTCTTCATACTGCTGCTCCTCGCGCAGCAGGCCGACCATATGACGCGGCACTTCCATCAGCGCCTGGATGAGCTCGTGCTCCATATCGCGCGAGATGGTGCCGCGCGCCCGGCCGATCGCCAGCGCGAAACAGGCGAGCGTGGCGAGCTGGCAGGTAAAGGCCTTGGTCGAGGCCACACCGATCTCGGGGCCCGCAAGCGTCGGCAGCACCGCGTCGCTCTCGCGCGCAATCGTCGACGTGCGCACGTTGACGACCGAGAGAATGCGCTGACCCTGTGCCTTGCAGTAGCGCAGCGTCGCGAGCGTATCCGCCGTCTCCCCTGACTGCGAGATGAAGAGCGCGACGCCACCCGGCGGCATCGGCGCCTCGCGGTAGCGCATTTCCGACGCCACATCGATCTCGACAGGTACGCGGGCATAGCGCTCGAGCCAGTACTTCGCGACGTGCCCTGCGAGATAGGCCGTGCCGCACGCGGAGATCGTCACGCGCGGGATCGTGGCGAGATCGATGCCGAGGTCGGGAAAGGACACCTCGCCGGCAACGAGATCGATATAGTTGGTCAGCGTGTGGGAAATCACTTCCGGCTGCTCGTGGATTTCCTTGAGCATGAAGTGTTTGTGGTTGCCCTTGTCGACCAGGAAGCCGGACGCGGACGACTTGATGGACTTGCGCTGGACCGTGCGACCGTTGCGGTCGCGGAACTCGGCGCTGTCGCGATGGAGGATGACCCAGTCGCCCTCCTCGAGATACGTGATGCGATCCGTGAAAGGTGCGAGCGCGATCGCGTCCGATCCGAGATACATCTCGCCTTCGCCGTGACCGACCGCGAGAGGACTTCCCTCGCGCGCACCGATCATGAGGTCGTCGTGACCGGCAAAAATGATGGCAAGTGCAAACGCACCGCGGAGCTTCTTGAGCGCGATGCCCGTCGCCGCAACCGGATCGGCACCCCGGCGCATCTCAGCCGTAATGAGATGGGCGACGACCTCCGTGTCCGTCTCCGAGCTGAACTTCGCACCTTCGCGCGCGAGCTCTTCCTTGATCTCACGGAAGTTCTCGATGATGCCGTTGTGCACGACCGAGACTTTGTCGGTCATGTGCGGATGGGCGTTCTGCTCGTTCGGCGCACCATGGGTCGCCCAGCGCGTGTGGCCGATGCCGGCACGCCCCTTGAGCGGCTGGCGCGAGAGGCGCTCTGCGAGGTTGCGCAGCTTGCCCTCGGCCCGACGGCGGTCGAGATGACCGTTCTCCACCGTCGCGACACCAGCCGAGTCATAGCCGCGATACTCGAGGCGCCGCAGCGCATCGACGAGCTCATTTGCAACGGGCTTTTCGCCCAGAATTCCAACGATGCCGCACATACGGTTTTCTCTTGCCCCGCGAATCGGCCGACGTGAGTGTTGTAGCTGAGCTACAAGCAAGCCGCCTAGGCTCGCAATTCACGTTCGGTTACCATGGTTTTCTCGCAAATAAGGGGCCACGCCCGCGACGGAAGGAAGCGCAGGGGTGCGACAAAGTTAATTTCGAGTGCCAGCGCTCCGAGCGCCTGCGCAAAGTTGCAAAGGCAAAGGGGCAGGTCTCCCCGCCCCTCGCGTCCCATACGATGGTCAACCAGCGTCCAATCGCCGCCAGGTCGCGCTACTCGCGCACATCAGCGCGGAAAGTCTTCGAGACGATCTGCCAGCCGCCGTTGAGCTTCAACAACTGCAGATAATCCGTGAAGTACCGCGGATGGATCGAGCACTCGACCTTCACGTGTGCCGTCTCCGGCCCTGCGAAGTCGATCGAGACTATGCGGTCGGTCCGCTTCAGTCCTTTGGACTTGGCCGACGGGCGGCTCTTGACCATCTCGAACCACTTTTCGCGCGGCAGATCGCTCACCTTGCCGTCGGTCACTGAATAGAGGTGACTACCCTCATGGAAAGCCTGCCCGAGCTTGCTGACGTCGCCCTCGTGCAAGCCGTCGAAATAGGTCCAGATCACCTTCTCGATCGCCTCGATCTCTGTCGCCATAGTTCGCTCCTCCTCACTGTCTCATGAACTCACGTCGTCGCGGGTGGTGCCGCACAAACCTGCTCGTAAGCGTAGCGCTCCTTCAGCGTACCGAAGTGCTCGAAAACGTCGAGCGCGACTTCAAAAGCGGGTCGCGTGATCTCGACATGCGGCGTCCAGCAGCCGAGCTTCTGATACGAGGCGATGCAGCGCGCGAGCACATCCTCGTCGATCTTCGGAAAGTATGATTTCTCCGCGCGAGCTATTTCTGCCGCCGGTGTCGCAAGCATGTATTTGCGTGTCTTGGCATAGGCGCGCGTGAAGGCCTTGGCCGTGTCGGTCGCGAGCCACTCGCGTGTCGCCGCGAGACTCGAAAATGCGACCGGGCCGATCTTCGGGCCGACCTCGGCCACGATGGGGCCGACACCGTCGAATTCGAGCTGCTGCGGAAAGGGGCCCTGCTGCTGCACGTACTGCCCTTGGCCCGCGCGAAAAGCCTTGTCGATGTCGCCCGCACCGCCCGGTGTGATCGCTTTGATCTTGCTGAAGTCGATGCCCGCCTTGTGGCAAGCATACTTGAACATGGCGAGCGGCTGTCCGCCGCCGAACATGACGACCTCGGCGCCTTCCAGCTTCTTCCAGTTGAAGTTCGGGTCGGCCTCGCGTCCGTTGATGAAGAAGCCATCCATCTCGTTGATCTGAGCGAAATGGACTGCAACGGGCTTCTCGCCCTTGGCAAGCGACGTGAAAGCCTGGCTCGGCGCCGTCTGGATGACTTGGGCCTTGCCTTCCTCGAGCGACTTGATGGCCGAGACGCCGGGCGGTGCCACCGACCATGAAGCATCGAGCCCTTCTTCCTTCAGGAAGCCGCCCGACATGACCGAAATCAGCGGCGAATAGAACGCCGAGAACAGCGTGAACTCGATATGGATTTTCTCCACTTGGTGTCTTTCTCCCATACTCGTGTTGTTGTGGTGCGCGCGAACATGCGCGTTCGTGTACTGGCCGAAAACACCGCTCGCGGCGCGACAATCCGTGCCCACGGCGAGCTATCCAGGCGGGCATACTCAAGAGAAGGCTCAAGGAGGTCAAGTCGCGGTGGCTCGGAGGGTATCAGCCCTTCGTGATCCGCACGCTGCGCAACTGCAGCGACGAGCTATGCTTTTGCCGCTTCCATGACCTCTCGCAGCACGCGGGCGTAATTGCCTATCGCGATCTTGCGCACGCGATCTGCCGCAAGCTTGCGCTCGAGATGGCGCACGACGCGGCGCAGGTCCGCATAGCTGGAGATGGGCGAGTTGCCGAGTGCGTTCATGTCCGTTCCGAAGGCGACGTGGTCATCGCCGAGCCAGCCGGCCATCTCGATGAGGCGATCGCCGTAGGCCTCGACGGTCGCCCCGACGTCCGATCGCAGCGCCCAGAGGCCGACGACACCACCCTTCGCTGCAATCTGCTTGGCCTGGTCGAAATCGAGCTGGCGCACCTGGAACATCGATCGCGGCTTGCCGGCCGTACCTTTCTTGCTCACGGAGCTATGCGACCACACCAGCGGCGCCTTCGCCACCGCGAGCGCTTGCTCAACGGCGGCGCGCGTGCAGTGAGCGAGATCGACGAGAATGCCGAGCCGGTTACATTCCTCGACGACCTTGCGGCCGAAGTCCGTGAGGCCACCGTGCTGCGGCGGCTCGGTCTGGAAATCGCCGATCGTGTTGCGGACGAAATGCACGAGCTGGATATGCCGCACACCAAGTTCGTGCGCGGTCTTGAGACCCTCTATGCCGTCGTCGAGAAAACTCGCGCCCTCGACCGAGAGAACGACGTGCGGCTCGCCCTTGAGCGCGAGGTCGAGATCCGCCGGCGTCGTGGCGATCTTGATCTTCTGATCGGCGGCGTGCTTGCGAGCGCGCGCAATCTCCTCCTTGAACCACTTCGTGGCGGCGCCGGACTTCGGCGCACCCTTCTGACGCAGTCCCTGACGTGTCGGGCGGATCCAGGGCTGATCTCCGACGAGCGACCACGAGACAAGTGTCGCGTTGCCCTCGCCCATGAGCTTGCCGAGTGGGCGCACCGAAGCCGGCTGGCGGCTGATCCCGAAGAAGAGATGCGCGTGCATGTCGCCGATCGGGATCGTGCTGCTGTCACCAGCGCGCAGCGCAGCGACCGGAGAGATGGCCGCTGCAGCCGCAGCACCCAGCATCAACGTGCGACGGTCCACCTGAAAGCGAGCCCGCATGTGTGTTTCATCCGATCATAGGAAAAAGCAATGCGGGCGACCGCTCGATGGATCGCCCGCTGGTTGGTCGCTACTCGAACATCACGGTCGCCACGTAGTCCAACTTGCGATTGTTGTTCGTGCGCGGCAGCAGCGTGTTAATGAGGTACGAAGTCGGTGAATAGTTGTCGGGCACTTGCGTCCGGAAGGCCGCACTGGCGACCAATGTCTGTGCGCGCCGCCATCCGCCTGCTGCCGCGTTCTTGTAGTAGTCCTTCAGCGGCGTGAAACGCGGCTCCATCTCCTTCGCGACGGTCTGATGGCCGGATGACATCTTCGCCAGAGCTTTCGGATCCTCGACGAAGATCGACTCCAGCAGCGGGTCGCGCTTGTCTGCCGGCAACTTCATGGCGTCGATCACCAGCAATGGTCCCTCGCCGAGGCCGACCTTGGCCCGTGTCGTGCGCGTCGACATGAAGGTGCCCGTCGCAGGCAACGGCTCCATGAGCGGCGAGACGCAAGACGGAATGCGGCTCTGCTTGAAGCTGTCGCCCGTTTTGGTGGGATCGCAATTCCTCAACGCGAGAATGGACCACACGAACTCCGAGCAGAACATGCTCGTCTGACCCGCCGGGTTCTGCCCGAGGCCGAGGCGCGCAAGATGCTGCACGAAGTCGAGGGGCCTGCCCGACTTGTATTTCGGCGCGTTGTAGTCGTCATTGAAGCTGATCTGCGCCGGATAGATCTTCTTGGCTTGCTGGTTGATCCGCATCGCCCAGGCGAGGATCGCGGCGCGCTGCGCATCCGTCAGACCGCGCGGCCTGATGATGTGAATGAACTTGAGCGTGCGATAATGTTCGCTGTCGAAGTTGCCTGCGTAATTTCCGCCGAGATACTCGGCATTGAGCGGAATATCGAGCTGCCGCGCGACGCCGTCCCGTACATAGGCGATGCCGGTGTGGCTGATGCCCATCTGGATGTTCGGATAGGCGCCACCGCCACCCCACTCGGGCCGGAACGTCAGGATGATATCGCCGGTCTGGATGAGGCCGCTCTTGGCCATGCGCGCACCGAAGCCGGAGCGCTTCGCCACGATCAGGCGCAGGCCGACATCCCCCTGCGCACCCTTGGCATCGGGATGCTTGAAGTCGATGAGCCGATCCGTCGTGTTGATGTTCTTCGGCAGCGTCAGCCGCGCGCTCGCGGGCACCGCCAGATAGACCGGCATGTCGAGCCGGCGCGCCATGTCCTGGTTGGTCTTCTCGTTATAGGTGAACTCCGCGGCCCAGAGCGGCGCGGCAGACACTGCGAGAACAACCGCCGTCGTAACGGCGGCGACGCGCAAGAGGAGCGCGGCAAAAGGCTTCCCGGACATACTTCCCTCCGTGCGTTAACCCTGCTCCCTCTAGCATCTTTGAGGCAGCGGCCAAACGCCGAGACGCCAGCTATCCACGTCCCGTGGGACGTGTGGCACGAAGGGCACGGAATCGGGTCAAATGGGCTAAAAGGGCCAGAAGACGGGAATGAAAATCACACCCAGCAGCCAGAAAATGAGGTTGAGCGGCAAGCCGACTTTGATGAAATCGACAAATCGGTAACCGCCTGCGCTGTAGACCATCGTATTGGTCTGATATCCCACTGGCGTGGCAAAACTTGTCGAAGCCGCGAAGGTTACCGCGATGAGGAAGGG
>JAEYYJ010000141.1 GCA_023430845.1 Pseudomonadota bacterium | reverse complement strand
CAACATGGTCGCGCGCAACATGGAGGACATCGTCGAGCGCGGCTATGTGGTCGTCGGCTCGCCGAAGGACGTGGCCGAGCAGCTCGAGCACGTCGCGAAGACGCTCAACGTCGGCCACTTCATGCTGCTGCTCCAGTATGGCAACATGTCCAAGGAACTGACCAAGTACAATACGAAGCTCTTCGCCGATCAGGTCATGCCAAAGCTGAAGCCGCTGTTCGCCGAGTGGGAGGACAGGTGGTGGCCCAAGCCCATGGAGAAGTCCGCCCGCGCGGCCCTGCCGGCATTCCGGCCGGTGGCAGCGGAGTAGAAGCGCTGCTCAGCCTTGTGTGGCCGCACGCTCCATGAGTGCAACAAGGCCCTGAAGCATGGCCGTCGGTGTCGGCGGACAGCCACGAATGTGCAGGTCGACGGGGATGACCCGGTCGACGCCGCCGACCGTCGCGTAGCCATCGAACAATCCGCTCCCGCACGCACAGTCGCCGACCGCAACGACCCATTTGGGATTCGGCGTCGCATTGTAGGTCCGCTCCAGCGCCTCACGCATATTCTTGGTCACCGGTCCCGTGACGAGCAGCACGTCCGCATGGCGTGGCGACGCAACGAAGCGAAGGCCGAAGCGCTCCAGATCGTAATAGACATTATTGAGCGCGTGGATCTCAAGCTCACAGCCATTGCATGATCCCGCATCCACCTGCCGGATGGACAGGCTGTGACCGAGAGCACGGCGCGCGGATTTCTGGAGCCGGTCGGCGAGTTCGGCAAGCACGGCATCGTCGTCGATGGGCCGCGCCTCGGTGAGCGGCGCCTTCAGCAATCCCTCGATGAGCAGTCGGCGCATGAGGCGGCCTCAGAGATCGTGCCCGGAATAGGAGCAGTTGAACGACTTGTTGCAGATCGGGAAATCCGCGACGATGTTGCCTTCTATGGCCGCTTCAAGCAGCGGCCACTGCAGCCAGGACGGATCGCGGATGTAGGCGTCGGCGATCGTGGCGTCACCACCGAGCCGCACCCAGGCGAGCACATCACCGCGGAAGCCTTCGACGAGTGCCGTTGCCTCCTGTCCGACGGAAGCGGCCAGCGCAACATCCAGCGCGACGGTGATCAGTCCGTCGGGCAATTCCTCCAGGCACTGCTCGATGATCGACAGACTCTGCGCGATCTCCTCGATGCGGATCCAGACGCGCGCATCGACATCACCTTCGGTGCGCACGGGCACCTCGAAACGCAGGGCATCATACGGTGCATAGGGCACGCCGCGCCGCGCATCGAAGGCGCGCCCCGAAGCACGTCCGACATAACCTCCAGCCCCATACTGCCGCGCCAGCTCGGGATTCAGGATACCCGTCGTGACCGTGCGATCCTGCAGCGAGGCCGAATTGTCATACACGCGCACGAGATGCGGCAGATGCTGCCGGATATGCGCAATGAGCGCGCGAATATTGGCAGCTCCCTTCTCGTCGAGATCGTGCGCGACGCCACCCGGCACGACGCGGTCCATCATCAGCCGGTGACCGAAGCCCGCATGTGAGCACCTGAGCACCTGCTCGCGCAGCGCACCGCAATGCGCCAGGATCAGCGAGAAGGATGCATCGTTGCAGATGGCGCCGAAGTCGCCGAGATGATTGGCGACGCGCTCCAGCTCCGCCATGACAGCGCGGAGAATCACTGCGCGTGGCGGCACTTCGACGCCGGCCGCCGCCTCGATGGCACGCGCGAATGCAAGCGCGATGGCCACCGTGCTGTCGCCTGACACGCGCCCGGCGAGCTTTGCCGCACGCGACAGCGGCGCATCCCGCATGAGCCCCTCGACACCCTTGTGTACATAGCCGAGTCGCTCCTCGAGGCGCACGACCGTCTCGCCGTTGGCGTGGAAGCGGAAGTGGCCGGGCTCGATGATACCTGCGTGAACAGGCCCGACGGGTATCTGGTGCAGTGGCGGCCCCTCGGCGGGGAGAAACGAATATGGAAGCCCTTCGGCAGCGTCCGGCTCGGCGCTCCCGAGCGGATGGCGCACGCCCCATCGACCATGATCATGCCACGGCCGCGTATCGCTCGCATTCTCAGCAACAAGACCATAGAGATCGGCAATGGTGCGCTCGAAGCGCACGGCCGGCGGGTGTGTCGTGCCCACGGAAGGAAAGCGCCCATCGCGCACGGCATAACTCGCGATGCTTATCTCACCGGCAGCTTCATCCAGCACGGCCATGTGCACATCGCGCCCGTCGCTCCAGAGCGCGAGCAGCGTCACGTGCCCCTGCGCGGCCTCCAGCGCCACACGCCGCCAGACTTCGCCGTCGACCGCCACGCGCGGCCATGGCCGATGGCTCCCGACCTCGGTGCCAAGCTGGAGAAGCGTCGCTCTGAAACTCATGTCCGCCTCCCTCAGCCGAGCAGCCGCGCGACATTCTGGAACCACGCCACGAGCGGCCCAGGCAGATAGATCCCTGCCCCAGCCACGAGCACCAGATGCGAGTAGAGCGGCACGTACGATGCCTCGACGGGCGCCATGCCGCCGTCCGGCTCGCCGAATGCGACCTCAGTCAACCGCAACATGAGCGCACCGAAGCCGACGAGCAAACCGAATACGAGCGGCACCGCGAGCAACGGCTCGCGCGCGAATGTCGAGCTGACGACGAGAAATTCGCTCATGAAGATGCCGAGCGGCGGCAAGCCGGCAATGGCCACGACACCGATCACGAGCCCCCAGCCGAGCATGGGGTGGCTCTCCGTGAGGCCGCGGATCTCGGAAAGGCGCTGCGTACCCTTGACCTGCGCAATGTGCCCGACCGCGAAGAAGATCGCGGACTTGGTCAGACTGTGCATGGTCATATGCAGGAGGCCGGCGAAATTCGCGAGTGGGCCACCCATGCCGAACGCGAACGTGATGATGCCCATGTGCTCGATCGACGAATAGGCGAACATGCGCTTGATATCGCGGCGACGGTACAGCATGAACGCCGCGAAGATCAGCGAGACGAGGCCGAGCACGACCATCAGCGGACCAGGCGCGATGGCATTCGGGTTGGCGCTGATCAGCATCTTGAAGCGCAGCACGGCATAGAGCGCCACGTTGAGCAGGAGACCGGAGAGCACCGCCGAAATCGGCGTCGGCCCCTCGGCGTGCGCATCCGGCAACCAGGCATGGAGCGGTGCAAGGCCCACCTTCGTGCCATAACCGAGAATGAGGAAGACAAAGGCGACATTCAGGAGATCGGGGCTGAGCTCGTGCGCCTTTGCGACGAGTATCGTCCACACCATAGAATCATAGCCCTCGCCGACAACGGGCTGGGCCGCCATGTAGACGAGGATCGTGCCAAACAGCGCAAGCGCAATGCCGACACTGCCGAGGATGAAGTATTTCCACGCGGCCTCGAGCGCCGCGTGCGTGCGGTACATACCGACCATCAGCACAGTCGTCATGGTCGCAAGCTCGATCGCGACCCACATGAGGCCAATGTTATTGGCCAGCAGCGCGAGGTTCATCGAGAACATCAGCGCCTGATACATGGCGTGATAAAAGCGCTGGTTCGCCGGCGTCAGCCGGTCCGTCTCCAGCTCGTGCCCGATGTAACTCGCGCTGAACACGCTCGTCGTCAAGCCGACGAACGTGCCGAGCACGATGAACACTACATTGAGATCGTCGACGAAGAGGTATCGACCCGGTTCCGGGCGAACGAACAGCAGCGCGATGGCGGACAGTAGCGTGAGGCCGGCCGCAAGCACATTGAGGCGTGATGCGGCACGATAGCTCGGCAGCACGAGCAGTAAACATGCCGACAGAGCCGGGATTACCAGGACGGCTGTAGCTGGGCTGATCCGATGGAAAATGGCGAGCAGATCCATCATCGCTGCTGGCCTCGGTATTCATCGAGCACCTGCACGTCGACCGAGTCGAACCGCTCGCGGATGCGGAAAAGGAAGACGCCGATCACGATGAAGGCCACAAGCACGGAGAACGCGACGCTGATCTCCACGACGAGCGGCATGCCCTT
>JAEYYJ010000123.1 GCA_023430845.1 Pseudomonadota bacterium | reverse complement strand
GCGGATTTCGCGGGCAGCCTTCTGCTCGTCGGGCCGGGTGCCGGCGCGCGCGCTACAGCATCGGCCGTCGCGAGCGACATCGTAGATATTGCCGCGGGCTTCGTGATGCCGCCTTTCGGCGTGCCGTCATCGCGTCTGCAGCCACACAAGCGCGCGGCGCTCGGTCAGCACAAGGGCGACTACTACGTGCGCTTCTCGGCCTTCGACCGTCCGGGCGTGATGGCAGCGATCACGAAGCGCATGGCCGAGCAGGACGTCTCGCTCGACAGCATCGTGCAGCGCGGCCCGCGCGGGGCGCCGGGTACGCTCGCCAATATCGTGATCATCACGCATGAGACGACGGAAGCCGCCATCCGCAAGGCGCTCGATGATATCGAGGCTGACGGCAAGGTCGCCGAGAAGCCGCAGATGATCCGCATCGAGGAAGTATGAGTGCCGGACCGCCGGGAAAGTGCGTGAAAGATTCTCTCACTTTTCTGCTCGTCTGCGGAACCGGTAATAGCTCATTTCGTGAGTTCTGATCCCAGGCGACCGAAGTCGTCTCGCACTTAGAGAGCACCTTTCACGCGCTTCCAACTACATTTCGCTCCGTCAACAACAGCATCGAGCTGATCCAGTCAGGGTCGGCACGCCGCCCTGGAAGTCGTCGGCCTCGCGTCACTGCGCGGTCGATTGCATCTGGCCGCTGTGTGCTGCGCCATCCCGGTCGGCTCGACAAAAGGAGCATGTATCATGGGATTGACTTCATATTCTCTCTTGCTTGCCAGCAGTCTTGTTCTCGCCTTCGCGGCGGCCGTGCCCGCACACGCAGCATCCATCAAGAACGTCGTGCTCGTACATGGCGCATTCGCAGATGGGTCGGGATGGCGTGGTGTCTACGACGACCTCATAAAGCGCGGCTATCGCGTCACCATCGTCCAGAACCCGCTCACGTCTCTTTCCGACGACGTCACCGCGACGAAGCGGGCACTGGACCGGCAGGACGGCCCAGCAATCCTCGTCGGCCATAGCTGGGGCGGCACGGTCATCACCGAAGCGGGTGTCCATCCCAAGGTCGCAGGCCTTGTCTATATCTCGGCGCTCTCACCTGACGCCGGGGAGACGACCGCGCAGCAGTATGCGGGCTTCGTCACGCCGGCCGAATTCGTGATCGACACGCATGGCGATGGCTTCGGCTTCCTGAAGCCGGAGAACTTCAAGATCGGCTTTGCCGCTGATGCGAGTGATGCCGACGCGGCCTTCCTGCGCGACTCGCAGGTGCCGATCAACATGTCGGTCTTCGAGACCAAGCTCCAGCACGCCGCCTGGCGGACGAAGCCGAGCTGGGCCGTGATCGCGACCGACGACAAGGCGTTCGATCTGCGCATGCTGCGCCACATGGCAAAGCGCATCAATGCGAAGACCACTGAAGTCGCCGCGAGCCACGCAGTCTTCATGACGCAGCCGAAGGTCGTCGCCGATGTGATCGACGATGCGGCTAAGACAGCATCGAAGTGAGCCTACTGCAGAAAACAGCGATGCCCTCAGCCTGGGCCGAGGGCATCGCGCAATTTCTATAGTTCATTGTGAACGCGGGGATGACTGAAGCGCTCAGCTCTCTTCCTCGTCCTTACTCTCGCCGGTGCCAAGCTCCTGAAGGCGGGCGAACACGCGCGACGCCTCGGCCTCCTCGGATTCAGCGGGCTCTTCCGCTGCAGGCTCCGGGAAGCTCACATCGGGCTGCGGACCGAGGCCGGGAACGGTCTCCGATGTCGGAAGCAGTGTGCCGGCCTTGGCCTCGGCCGGCGCGCCAGCCGCAGGGACCTGCGGCGCACGCTTCGCAGCCTTCGCCACTTCAGCATCGAGATCGATCTGCGAGCAAAGACCGAGCGTCACCGGATCCTGCGGCGTGAGGTTTTGCGCATTCCAGTGCGTGCGCTCGCGGATGGCCGCGATCGTCGGCTTGGTCGTACCGACGAGGCGGATGATCTGGCTGTCCTTGAGCTCGGGATGATTGCGCAGCAGCCACATGACCGCGTTCGGGCGGTCCTGCCGACGTGAGACGGGCGTGTAGCGTGGGCCACGCTTGGTCTTGACCGGCGGGATCTCGACCTTCGACTCCGCGAGCCTCAGGCGATAGTCGGCGTCTTCCTCGCCGCGCTTGATCTCCTCGCGGCTGAGCTGGCCGGACGCAATCGGATCCATGCCCTTGATGCCCTGCGCGACGTCACCATCGGCAATGCCCTTGACCTCGAGATGATGGAGGCCGCAGAACTCCGCGATCTGATCGAAGCTCAGCGAGGTGTTTTCCACCAGCCAGACGGCTGTTGCTTTGGGCATCAGCGGTTTGCGGTTGCTCATAGGGGGCGCTTTCCAGGTAATGGGCTCTAGGGGCCTGCCCGATAGCGTCGAGCAGCCGTATCCTTAGGGTAATGAAGGGGGTCAGGCGTGCTTATAGCGCGATGCCCGCCGAGAGAGCAACCGGGAGATGTGTGAAGGCCAACGATTGCCCAGTGCCCTTGGGGTCAATTGCAGAGCATAATCCTGTACGCGCAGGATACTGAACGCGGGACGCCCCATGCCGAAGCTCGAATTCTGGTACGATTTCGCCTCGACCTACTCGTACCTTTCCGCCATGCGCATCGAAGCCCTTGCCGATGTGGCCGGCGTCGAAGTCGCCTACCGGCCTTTTCTTCTCGGACCCATTTTCAAGACCCAAGGCCTCGACACGTCGCCCTTCGTGCTCAATCCGACAAAGGGTCGGTACATGGCGCGGGATATTGCCCGGATCGCGACTGCGCGCGGCCTTGCTTTTCACGTGCCGGAGCCCTTTCCGGCTCACAGTCTCCTGGCAGCCCGCATCGGCATGATCGCGGAGGACGAAGGCTGGATCGGCCCTTACACGCGCGCTGTTTTCGACGCCGAGTTCGCCGGACAAGCCAATATTTCCGCACCGGATGCGCTCGCGCCCGCGATTGCCGACATCGGGCATGATGTGGCTCGGGTGCTGGCGCGTGCCGGCTCCGACGAGGTGAAAACGGCGCTTCGCTCGCGCTCGGAAGCTGCTGCCGGCAAAGGCATCTTCGGGGCACCGACATTCATCTCGGAGGATGGCGAACTCTTCTGGGGTGACGATCGCCTCGAGCAGGCGCTGGCCTGGGCCAACCGCGTCGAAAGTCGATCCGGCTGAATGGATGTTCACCATAAATCAGTACTTTAGCGCCCTGCGCG
>JAEYYJ010000097.1 GCA_023430845.1 Pseudomonadota bacterium | reverse complement strand
AGGCTCTTCTTCGCATCGATCTCGAGTGCGGCGATCACCTCGCGCAACGGTGGCAGGCCGTCGCCCGGTCGCTGCCGCTCCTCAGGCATGATGTGCGGCCGATACTCGGCGATCGGCGAGGTCCGCGCCGAGCTTGAGCGCGGCAACGAGGCTCGAAGGCGAAGCCGTGCCGGTGCCCGCGAGATCGAAGGCCGTGCCGTGATCCGGCGACGTGCGCACGAAAGGCAAGCCGAGCGTAACATTCACCGCCGTGTCGAAGGCGAGCGTCTTGATCGGGATGAGAGCCTGATCGTGATACATCGTGACGACGGCGTCGTAGCGCTCTCGTGACGGGCCATGAAAGAGCGAGTCGGCGGAGTGCGGGCCCGTGACGGCGAATCCTTCGGCCTGAAGTGTCGCAACGGCCGGTCCGATCACGGTCACTTCCTCGCGGCCGATCGTGCCGGCCTCGCCTGCGTGCGGATTCAAGCCGGTGACCGCAATGCGCGGGCGCACGATCCCGAAATCCGCGATCATGGCCTCGGCGACGATATGCACGGTCTCGATCACGCGCGGCGTGCTCAGCAGCTCCGGCACCCGCGCAATGGGTACGTGGACGGTAAGCGGCACAACGCGCAGAATATCCGAGGCGAGCATCATCACCGGTACCCAGTGCCGTCCCGGGCGATGACGCTCCGCAAGCTCGGCAAGGTATTCCGTATGTCCCGGATGATGGAAGCCGGCGCGCAGCAGCGTGCTCTTCGCAATCGGGTTGGTCGTAACTCCCGACACGCGGCCCGCGACGGCATCGGCCACGGCAAGATCGATGGCCGCGATGATGCCACCGGCATTGAGCACGTCCGAGCGGCCAGGAAGAACGGGCGCGGCCAGAGGCACCGGCCGCACGGGCAGTCGCTCGGCGAATACCTTGCCCGCTGTCTCCAGATCCTCGGTGACGGCAAGATCTATGGGAAGGTCAAGCACGCCTGCGCGCTCAGCAACGGCGAGCGGATCGGCATACAGGATGAAGGGCGGAATGCCACTGCGGTCGCGGTCGCGCCACGCAACGAGCGTGATGTCGAGGCCAACGCCTGCCGGATCGCCCATCGTGAGCGCCAGCGGGCGGCGCGATCCCGCCGCACGCCCAACTTCGCTTGCCAAGGCCTTGACTCCCGACCCTTGATGTCAGCGCTTCTCGATCAAGGCCTCGGAACGGAGATCACGGAGATGGCGCCGTGAGACGACATCGAACTCGCGCATCGTCAGCTCCTGCTGAGCCTTGAGGCGCTTTTCCTCGTCCACTTTGACAGTCTTGCGCCCGCACACGGCATATAGCTCGACGCCGGTGCTGGCAAGCGCGGGCGGTACCATCTCGCCGTCCTTGGCATTGAGGAGCAGGCTCCGGGTCGGCTCGCCGACGGATGCGGCCGCCTGATTGGCGAGGCTCTCGAAGCGGGCATCAGGCAGGCCCTTAACCAGCTCCTGCGTACTGCGGCAGCCTCGGAAGCGCTTGCGCAGCGCCTCGGCCTCGGCAAGACGGCGCGCCAGCGCGGCCTGGTCGATACGCCCAGGCACGGCAAGCGTGATCCGATGTAGTTGCATCTCGACCTTGGGCGCACTGCCGGCATCGTCGGCGGACTGCTCGACGAACCGGTCGATGTCGCGGTCGTTGATATTGATCTGGTGGCCGTACTGACGCCGGATGACGTCGCGCCACACAAGCGCTGCGCGCGTGCGTGCCTTGATGGTCGACGGATCCAGACCCTGAGACCTCAGCTGAGCGACGAACTGATCCTCGGTCGTCTTGTTGCGTGCCACCATCTCCTTGAAGGCGCGG
Organism: Pseudomonadota bacterium; assembly: GCA_023430845.1. GTDB lineage: Bacteria > Pseudomonadota > Alphaproteobacteria > Rhizobiales > Hyphomicrobiaceae. The sequence goes on along the minus strand of JAEYYJ010000097.1, from coordinate 954 downwards.
TCGACCTCTTCGTCGCTGACAGTGATGCTGAGACGCTTGCCGGCCTGAACCTTCAACTTCTCTTCGATCAGCTCTTCCCGTGCCTTGGCGCGGAACTTCTGGATGTTGCCGACGCGTGCCTCGCGGCGGAGCTGCTCGAGCATGTTCTTCTGCAGACCGCCGATGTACTGCTTCTGCAGCGCGACAGCTTCGTCTCGACTGCTCGGCTGCTTCTCGCGCAGAAACTGCTGGAAGCGCTCGTTGGTCTTCGGATCCTGGATGATCTGCTTCCAGCGCGCTTCGGCCCGCGCGCGCATGTCTCCGCCACCGCCCGAGCCTGCAGCCATGAGCGTCGCGCGCTGCTCGATCTCGTAACCGGTGATCGGCTCGTCGTTGACGAGCATGACAATGCCTTGACCGCGGCCGCTACCGCCTGAGCTTGCGCCGCTCACGGGCGCGGAGCTCGCCTCGCGCCTCGGCCGTGGCGCGGGTTTGGGCTTCGCGGCCTTCGGCGGCGCGGGATCCGTGCGCAGCGGCGCTACTGGCTCGCGCGGCGGCGGGGCCGTGGGGGGCGTCGTCGTGACGACAAGGCCCGGAATAGAAGGTGTAGGCTGCTGCGCGAGCGCCATGCCTGCGGTCGCCACCACGGCGCCCGAGATGAGCCACGACGCCACTTTGACGACGCTACTCGTGCCGCGCAGCTTACGCGCGCTGTTCATTCCCAGATCCGCCATCATTCCCCAAGCTGGTCGCGATTCGCTCATGCGATCCTAGTGGTTATCGCAGAGTGCTGGCGCCATTATCCACATCAAGGATGGCGCTCGCATGGCACTCTACGTGCGCCGCAATAGGACTGCGGCCGGCGTTTCCCCCCGTGACACGCCCTGCCCCTTCAGGTAGCCAGAAAAAAGGCCATTCCCGGGAGCCGGACATGTCAGCGACCAACCTCGCCAAGATGAACGCCGCCGAGATCAC
>JAEYYJ010000089.1 GCA_023430845.1 Pseudomonadota bacterium | reverse complement strand
GCGCGGATATCGCCGTTGCCGTTACCGGCGTCGCAGGACCTGGCGGCGGGAGCGCCGCGAAGCCCGTCGGCCTCGTACATCTCGCAGCCGAGCGACGCGGCAGGGCACCCATCCATCGTGAGTGCCGGTTCGGCGAGATCGGCCGACACGGCATTCGCATGGCGACGGTGGCAGTGGCCTTGGACATGGTGGATGAGCTGGCGCGGGAAGTGTAGCCCTCAGGCCGAACTCACGCGGCGGCCATAGACGGTGTGTGCGCGTTCCTCGAAGGCCTCGGCAAAGCGCCCGAAGGCCTGCTCGAAGACCGAGCCGACCAGCACCTGCAGGATCATCGACTTGAATTCATAGTCGATGAAGAACTTCACTTCACAGCCGCCGGCCGTCTCGGTGAAGTCCCACTTGTTCACGAGCTTGTTGAACGGCCCCTGCACGAGATCCGTGCGGACGTTGGGGACCGTGCGATCGAGCACCACGCGGCTCGTAAACGTCTCACGGATGCCCTTGTAGCCAACGTCCATGGCGGCAACGAGCGTGCTTTGATCACCCTCACCGTTGCGCGAGAGCACGCGCAGACCTTCACAAAGCGGCAGAAACTCGGGGTAGCGCTCGACGTCGGCGACGAGGGCGAACATCTCTTGCGGCGTGAACGGCACCTGCCGTCGTGTTTCGAAGGAGGGCATGGGGCGCCGCTTACTCCGCCGCCGCGGCGCGGGCCGCCTGGAGACGCGCGAAATCCGCGTCGGCATGATAGCTCGAGCGCGTAAGAGGGCTCGAGGAGACGAGGAGAAAGCCCTTGGCCTGTGCCGTGCGCTTATAGCTCTCGAACTCGTCCGGCGTCACGAAGCGCTTGACCTCGGCGTGCTTGCGCGTCGGCTGGAGGTACTGGCCGATGGTGAGGAAATCGACGTCAGCGGTGCGCAAATCGTCCATGAGCTGCAGCACGGCTTCGCGGTCTTCGCCGAGGCCGACCATGATGCCGGACTTCGTGAAGATGCTCGGATCGAGCTCCTTGGCACGCTGCAGAATACGCAGCGAATGGAAGTAGCGAGCGCCCGGCCGAATGCTTGGGTAGAGGCCCGGAACCGTCTCCAGATTGTGGTTGAACACGTCAGGGCGCGCCTTGATGACCACCTCCAGCGCGCCGTCCTTGCGCAGGAAGTCCGGCGTCAGCACCTCGATGGTCGTCGTCGGCGCGAGCTGGCGGATCCAGCCGATCACCTCGGCGAAGTGCTGTGCGCCGCCATCCGCTAGGTCATCGCGATCGACCGACGTGATGACGACGTGATTGAGCCCGAGCTTAGCCACGGCCTCGCCGACGTTGCGCGGCTCCTTCGGGTCGAGCGGATTGGGTTTGCCGGTCGCGACGTTACAGAACGAGCAAGCGCGCGTGCAGGTGTCGCCCATGATCATCATGGTCGCGTGGCGCTGGCTCCAGCACTCGCCGATGTTCGGACAGCCCGCTTCCTCGCAGACAGTGTGAAGCCCGTGCTGACGGACGATGTTGCGCGTCTCGTTGTAAACCGGCGATCCCGGCGCCTTGACGCGGATCCAATCCGGCTTGCGCAGCACCGGCGTATCGGGCCGCGCGGCCTTCTCCGGATGGCGCTCAGCGCCCGTCCGCTTGCTACCTGTCGTGTCCAGAACGGTGACCATCGGCCTTACTTGCTCTCTTTGAGCCAGCTTAACAAGAGCGGGCGGGGCCGCTGCCGGCGCCCGCCCGGAATTTATACGACAGATCAGTGCGTTGCTATAAGATCAGCCGTGCGAGGATAATGACCACGATCGCGCCGATCGCACCCGTGATGATCTGATTGACGATGGGTGAGCCGACGTTGATGTTCACCTTGGCCATGTTCAGCAGCCAGCCACCAACCACGCCGCCGATGACACCGGCAATGATGAAACCGAGCAGACTTCCAGGGCCGCCGACGACGATACTGGCCAGCCAGCCCGCGACGGCACCCACGATAAGCATCACGATGATTGCAGCAGCGTCCATATTCCCGATCCTTCCCGTTGTGCGCCGCCCGGCGCACGGGCGGACCGTTCGAACGATCTCACGCCAACCTGCGTTGGTGATTTTGGACTGAGTCGGGAACGTTGTCGATAGAACGTCCGTCGCAGCAAGGCGTTGATGCGGCGCACAATAAACTGAACTGCGACTGCTAGTGATCCGACCTCGGCCGGTAAGCCACGATGGCGACCGCCACGATGCCCGTAACGACCACCATGCCGAGCGACCACGGCACAAGCGCTCCCTGAAAGAGCGGCAGCGTCGCGAAAACGAGTATGCTCGAGACGAACTGTGAGACAAATCCGACCGTCGACGAGGCCACGCCCGCAATCTCGCGATGGGGATCGATGACCAGGCTCACCGCGTTCGACATAACCATCAGAAACGATGCGTTGTAGATGAGCATGAGGCCCGCGAACATGGCGAGGCTGATCCACCCGAGCACACTCAGAAGGGCAATCAGGATGGCCGTCGATGCCAGCACAAGAGCTGACGTGCGCGTGGCGGCCATTACACCGAGGCGGCTGATGAGGCGGGCATTCAGATACTGACCGGCGACGATCCCTGCGCCTGTCGCGGCGAACATGGCCGTGAAGGCGAGCCCCTCGACGTCGAACGCGCTTTTGTAGAGGCGCGGGGCGTTCGTGACGTACGACAGGATCGCGAACGAGTTGATGCCGGAAAGCAGCACGAAGTAACGCGACTGGCGATTGGCGAAGACTCGCCCCGTAGCGCTCATGAGACGCGCAG
>JAEYYJ010000068.1 GCA_023430845.1 Pseudomonadota bacterium | reverse complement strand
AGATCTCGGTCTCGTAGTAGGGGAGCACGCGCACCGCGGTGTCCTTGAGGCTCTCGCCACCGGGCGGCGGGATGTCGTAGCTGCGCCGCCAGATGTGCACCTGCTCCTCGCCCCAGCGCTTGCGCGCATCATCCTTGTTGAGGCCGGAGAGATCGCCGTAGTCGCGCTCATTGAGGCGCTGATCGCGGACGGTTTCGAGATCCGGCTGGCCAAGCCCGCCGAGGATCAGGCGCAAGGTGTGCTGCGCGCGCATGAGCGCGCTCGTGTAGGCGATATCGAACTTGTGCCCCGCCTCCTTGAGGAGACGGCCGGCCCGCGTTGCCTCCTCGATGCCCTTCTCGGTAAGATCAGGATCCTTCCAGCCTGTGAACAGATTGAGCTTGTTCCAGGCGCTTTCACCGTGACGGACGAGGACGAGGAGATGGGGCATGATCGCGGTCAGTTCCGTTCGTTACTGTGTGTGATCTTCTAACGGCTCAGCGGCCGCTCAGATCCCGAGAACATCGGCCATGGTGAACAGCCCGGGGCCTTTGCCCCGTCCCCAGAGCGCCGCCTTAACGGCGCCGCGGGCGAAGATGCCGCGATCCGTCGCGAGGTGGGTCAGCACGACGCGCTCGCCGTCGGCGGCGAAGATGACGCTGTGCTCGCCGACGACATTGCCGCCGCGCAGTGTCGCGAAGCCGATGTCACCGCGCTTGCGCGCTCCGGTATGACCGTCGCGAGAGCGGACGCTCGTTTCAGCGAGATCGACGCCGCGGCCATCGGCGGCTGCCTGGCCGAGCATAAGCGCGGTGCCGGACGGTGCATCGATCTTGTGCTTGTGATGCATTTCGAGGACTTCGATGTCGAAATCCTCATCGAGCGCCTCGGCGACCTTGCGCGTCAGTGCGACGAGCAGGTTCACGCCGAGACTCATGTTGCCGGCCTTGATGATAGTCGCGTGCCGCGCGGCAGCCTTGACCGCGGCCTCGTGCGTGGCGGTGAAGCCGGTCGTGCCGAGGACGTGCACGATGCGGGCGTTGGCGGCGAGACCGGCGACCTCGACGCTCACCTCGGGAATCGTAAAGTCGAGGATGCCGTCCACCTTGGCGACGATGTCGAGTGGATCATCCGTGACCGGCACGCCGATCTTGCCGATCCCGGCGAGTTCGCCCGCATCCTGGCCGATAGCGTTCGAGCCGGCGCGCTCAATGGCGCCAGCGACGACGGCGTCGCCACCTGTCGCGTGCACGGCGCGGATCAGCTCGCGCCCCATGCGGCCTGCGGCGCCCATCACGGCCAGCTTCATCGCGCTCATTGGATTTGTCCCGATTGACTATGCTGAGGCCCTATAGCACCGCGCCGAGCCCGCGCGAAAGAGGCCGCGGAGATCAGCCGCGCGCCACGTGCGCCGCAACGCAGAGCCAGCGCCCGTCCTGGCGCGCCCAGATGTCGGTATAGCGACCGGCACCGGAGCTGCCGTCGGGCTTCGAGTAGACCGTGCGGGCGTGGATGATTGCGAAATCGCCGAAGAGGCGGATGTTCACATCCTCCGGATGCAGGCCTGTGACCCCCACCGGGTTGGAAATCCGCTTCAGGAAGTCGGCGCGGTCGATAATCGTGCAGTCCGGATTGGTATTGAGGAAATCGGCCGAGAGGTTCTCGTCGAACCAGCGCACGTCCGATTCGGCCACCGAGCGCACGTAGTTCTCATTGAGGGCTTGGAGCGTCTCGATGTCGTTCGCTGCCATGGTTTCCTCCGTTGAGATCAAGTCGTTTCTTCGTGGATAGGCTGCATGGAAGGTCTGTGCTTGCCAAGGGAGACAAGCAGGTCGTTGCCCGTTAGAAGACAGCAGGCCCAAGTCCGGACATATGAGAATCTTTCAAGTTCGGTCACCTGATGGCCCGGTGCACCGAAAGAACCGCTGAAGTCGGCAGGGACATGGAGGGATCTGCAGACACGGCGTTGCTTTCCTGCACCTGAGCGGGCGCCCCAAGGCGCGCCGCATCCGGCTGATCTAGGAGGAAATATTGAACGCTACGAAGTCTCTAGGCCTCATCGCGGCACTTGCCGGGATGTGGGTTCTCCAACCCTCCCCGACGCTCGCCCAAAAGTCCGGCGGAATTTTGCGATCCTACGAGGTCTCCAATCCCCCGAGCGCGTCGATCCTCGAGGAAGCAACGAGTGCGACCACGCACCCGTTCATGGCGGTTTTCAACAATCTCGTCATTTTCGATCAGGCTGAGCCCATCAACAAGCCGGACGTCATCCGCCCCGAGCTGGCGGAAAGCTGGACCTGGGATGAGCCGCGCACGAAGCTGACCATGAAGCTTCGCCAGGGCGTTACGTGGCACGATGGCAAGCCGTTCACCTCCAAGGATGTGAAGTGCACCTGGGATTGGACGCGCGAAGCCGACAAGAAGAGCGGCTTCCGCAAGAACCCGCGCAAGCTCTGGTGGGACAACATCAAGGAGATCACGGTCAACGGCGATCACGAAGTCACCTTCGAGCTCAATCGTCCGCAGCCGTCACTGCTGACGCTGATGGCGTCCGGCATGTCGCCGGTCTATCCGTGCCATGTCCCCGCGCGCATCCAGCGCACGAAGCCGATCGGTACGGGCCCGTTCCGCGTCGTGAGTTTCGAGGCGAACAAGTTCGTGCGCCTCGAAAAGAACCCAAACTACTGGCGTCCGGGCCGTCCTTATCTCGATGGGCTGGAGTTCCAGATCATCGGCAGCCGCGGCACGCGTCTGCTGGCGTTCGCTGCTGGTGAAATCGACATGACGTTCGTGTCGGATGTCACGCGACCGCTGCTCCCGGATGTGCAATCGCGCTCGCCGAATGCCGTCTGCGAGTTCGCGGCAACGGGCGTGAGCGCGAACCTGCTCGTCAATCGCGAGAAGGCACCGTTCGACAATCCGAAGCTGCGCGAAGCCATGATGCTCACGCTCGACCGCGACGCGATGGTGAAAATCGTTTCGGGCGGTGAAGCGCTTATCGGTGGCGCCATGCTGCCGCCACCGGCAGGCGTGTGGAGCAAGCCCGTCGAGGAGTTCAAGAAGCTGCCATCGTATGCCGGCACCATCGAGGAGCGCCGCGCAAAGGCACTGAAGATCATGGAAGAGCTGGGCTATGGCCCGAACAACAAGCTCAAGGTGAAGGTCGGCACGCGCGACTATCAGTCCTACAAGGACCCGGCCGTGTTGCTCGTCGATCATCTCAACCAGATCGGCTTCGAGGCCGAGCTCGAGATCATCGAAACGTCGTTGTACTACGGGCGCATCACGCGCGGTGACTATCAGGTTGCTCTGAACCTGACAGGCACGGGCGTCGACGATCCCGACGTGACGATGTTCGAGGGTTATCTCAGCGGTTCCAGCCGCAACTACACGAACTACAGCAACCCGGAAGTCGACAAGCTCATTCATGCGCAGTCGGCAGAGCTCGATCCGGCGAAGCGCAAGGAGCTGGTCTGGCAGATCGAGAAGATCCTCGCCGAGGATGTTGCGCGGCCGATCATCTTTCAGAACCGCTCGGCGACGTGCTGGCATCCGCACGTGAAGGGCTACGTGCTGCACCAGAACTCGATCTACAATAGCTGGCGCTTCGAGGATGTCTGGCTCGACAAGTAAGCCCGATTCCTGATCGTCTTTTCGATGAGGGCGGCCGGTGCACTGCACCTGCCGCCCTCACCATTTTCAGCCGCGCAGGGCTTTGGTGCGGTGCATTCGCCTTGATGAGGCGTCTATTGGGTGAAACACTGCCCCCGTGCCCGTCAACGAACGGGCGCGGACAGAAACAAGAACTGCATCTGGGAGGATATGATGACCAACCGCGTGAACCGCGGTGCGGCTGCATTTGTTATTGCAGCGTGCGCGCTGGCGCCATCCGTTGCCTTCGCTCAGAAGTCGGGCGGCATTCTGAGAACCTACAACAGCTCGAACCCGCCCAGCGCTTCCATCATCGAGGAGGCGACGATCGCCACGGCGTTCGCCTTCGCGCCGATCTACAACAATCTCGTCATCTTCGATCAGGCCGAGCCGCTCAATCGACCTGAGATCATACGGCCTGAGCTTGCAGAGAGCTGGGCCTGGGATGCGACCAATACGCGGCTGACGATGAAGTTGCGCCAGGGCGTGAAGTGGCATGACGGCAAGCCTTTCACGTCGGCCGACGTCAAATGCACATGGGATCGCATACTCGGCAATGACAAGGATGCTTTCCGCAAGAATCCGCGCAAGCTGTGGTGGCAGGCGCTCAAAGATATCGAGATCAAAGGCGATCACGAGTTCACATTCGTGCTCGAACGCCCGCAGGCCGCTTTCCTGAGCCTGCTCGCATCCAACCTGTCTCCGGTATATTCGTGCCACGTTCCCGTCCGCGATATGCGCACGAAGCCGATCGGCACCGGACCCTTCAAGTTCGTGTCGTTCGAGGCGAACAACGTCATCCGCATGGAGCGCAACAAGGAATACTGGCGAGAAGGGCGGCCTTATCTCGACGGCATCGACATCCGCATCATCGGTAACCGCTCGACGCGCCTCCTTGCCTTCTCGGCCAACGAGTTCGACATCACGTTCGTGGCTGATGTCACGGCGCCGCTGGTCGGCGATGTGAAGTCCCGCTCGCCAGAGGCGACCTGTGAACTGGTTCCGTCGGGTGTCAGCACGAACCTGCTCGTGAATCGCGAGAAGCCGCCCTTCGACGATCCGAAGCTGCGTGAGGCGATGACGCTCGCCCTCGACCGTGACGCGATGGTGAAGATCGTGACGGCCGGCAAGGCCAGCGTGTCGGGGGCCATGATGGCTGAACCGGAGGGCAATTGGGGCATGCCGCAGGCACGCCTCGCGAAGCTCGCCGAATACGCGGGCACACCGGCCGAGCGTCGCGAGAGGGCGCGCAAGATCATGCAGGAACTGGGCTACGGTCCGGACAAGAAGTTGAAGGTCAAGGTTGGCACCCGCGACTTCCAAGCTTTCAAGGACCCGGCCGTCCTGCTGGTCGATCAGCTCAACCAGATCTATTTCGACGCTGAGCTGGAGATCATCGAATCGACGCTCTACTATGGCCGCGTGACGCGCGGTGACTATGCCGTCGTGCTCAATCTTACGGGTTCCGGCGTCGACGATCCGGACGTGACCATGGTCGAGGGTTACTCGTGTGGCTCGGAGCGCAACTACACGAAGTACTGCAACAAGGACGTCGATCGCCTGATCGATGCGCAGTCGCGTGAGATTGACATTGCGAAGCGCAAGGATCTCGTGTGGCAGATCGAGGATATCCTCATCAAGGATGCGGCGCGGCCGGTCATCTATCACGGCTTTGCCGGCACCTGCTGGCATCCGCACGTGAAGGGCCACGTGCTGCACCAGAACTCGATCTACAACAACTGGCGCTTCGAGAACGTCTGGCTCGACAAGTAGCTCGGCAAATACTGCGCGGGGTGGGGGATTTCAGCCGCCCTGCGCGCGTTCCATGGCTTCGCTGATGAGGCGTCTCGCTTCATCGGCATCACCCCAATGGTGGATCTTCACCCACTTGTCGGGTTCGAGATCCTTGTAGTGCTCGAAGAAGTGCTGGATCTGCTGGAGGGTGATGTCGGGGAGATCGGTGTAATTGCGCACGCGCTCGTAGCGCCGCGTCAGCTTGACGGACGGGACTGCGATCACCTTCTCGTCGCCGCCGCCGTCATCCTCCATGACGAGAACGCCGACCGGCCGGCAGTTGATCACCGCACCCGGCACGATCGCGCGCGTATTGCACACGAGCACGTCGATCGGATCGCCGTCGGCGGAGAGTGTGTGCGGGACGAAGCCGTAGTTTCCCGGATAGCGCATAGGCGTGTAGAGAAAGCGATCGACGAACAGCGTGCCCGAAGCCTTGTCCATCTCGTACTTGATCGGCTCGCCGCCGACCGGCACTTCGATGATGACGTTGATGTCCTCTGGCGGGTTCTTGCCTGCCGGCACGGCATCGAGGCGCATTGAATGAGCTCCATTGGACGGATTTTCTTAGGCATGTTCGAGGGTGGCACCTATCCGTCAGTGATCGATGAGTTTCAATGCGGCAAGGTGCGGTAGGACGAGCCTCCTGGTCAATCGCCCGCGAGATCGCGGATGGCCCGGCGCGCACCTTCGACTGCAAGAATGATCCCGTCGAGCATCGCCGGGCGGCAAGAGCCC
>JAEYYJ010000052.1 GCA_023430845.1 Pseudomonadota bacterium | reverse complement strand
GGCACTCTGTATCCGCACCTCTATGCGCCGCTGCCCCTCGATGCCGTCGTGACCGCGACGCCGCTGATTCTCGGTCCAGACGGTCGTCATATCCTGTCCGCGGAGTTCGGCTGATGCTCAATGCCCTAACCCAGCTTGCACTGCCCGCGCTCCTGGCCCTCGATCCCGAGACCGCACACGAGACGACCCTCAAGGCGCTGGAGAATGGTCTCTATCCCGCCGATCGTGCCGCGAATCCTCCTACGCTCACGGCGCGCCTAGGCGATCTCTTGCTCCCCAATCCGATCGCGATCGCCGCGGGCTTTGACAAGGACGCCCGCGTGCCGGACGCCGTACTGGGGATCGGCTGCGGTTTCGCGGAGATCGGATCCGTCACGCCACTGCCCCAATCCGGTAATCCCAAGCCGCGCGTCTTCCGGCTGCCGAACGAGCTCGGCGTCATCAACCGGCTCGGCTTCAACAATGGCGGCCATGAAGCCGCGCTTGCTCGACTCCGGTCGCGCACACGCCGCGGCGGCATCGTCGGCGTCAACATCGGCGCCAACAAGGACACGGCCGACCGGACGGGCGACTACGTCAAGGGCATCGCGACCTTCTACGACGTCGCGAGCTACTTCACGGTCAACATCTCCTCCCCGAACACGCCGGGCCTGCGTGACCTACAGGCGCCTGCCGCGCTCGACGAGTTGCTGGGACGCGTGATGGAAGCCCGCGCGCAGCAGATGGCTGCCGGCAGGCCGCGCCGGCCGATCGTCGTCAAGATCGCGCCGGATGTTGCCGAAGAGGATGTGCCCGCTATCACGACTCGGCTCGTGGCACACGCGGTCGATGCCATAGCGGTGTCGAACACCACGCTCGCCCGTCCGGGCGTCAGTCAGAACCCGACATCGAAGGAAGCCGGCGGCCTTTCGGGCCGGCCGCTCTTCCATCGCTCGACGGCCATGCTCGCGCGCGTCCATCAGGCGACAGGCGGTGCCGTGCCGCTCGTCGGCATCGGTGGCATCGACAGTCCCGAGAGTGCCCTCCAGAAAATGGAAGCCGGCGCGTCGCTCCTCCAGCTCTACACCGGCCTCATCTACGAGGGGCCGGGCCTGATCGGGCGCATCAAGCAGCACCTGGATGCAACGTGCCGCGCGCGCAATCTCAAGAACATTTCCGAGGTCGTCGGCACGCGCGCCGCGGAATGGGCCGCCAAGCCCCTCGACGGCTGACCTCTACGCCCGCTCCGAAAACGACACCTGCACGAGCCGTGGCATGAACACGAGCAACGATGCCGTCCGCGCGACATAGAACAGCATGTAGGCCGCCCACAGCCCGTGGTTGCCATAGTGCGGCGCCAGCACCGCCCAGGCCGCAAAAAATGGGATAATGCTCAGCACCATGGTGTTGCGCATTTCGCGCGTACGCGTCGCGCCCGTGAAGATGCCATCGAGCTGGAAGCACCACACGCCGAGAATAGGCGCGATGGCCGCCCAGCCGAGATACGTACCGGCTGCCTGCTGAACGTCGACACTCTTCGCCGTCAGCTCGATGATGGCTGGCCCGGCGAACCAGAGCACGGCGCCGATCAGCACCGCCAGCACTGCCGCCCACTGCGTAGACATGATCACCGCGCGCCAGAACGAGCGGCGATCGCGCGCACCGACCGAGCGCCCGACGAGCGATTCCGCTGCGAAGGCGAACCCGTCGAGCAGATAGACCATGATGTTGATCAGCGTCATCAGGATCGCATTGGCGGCGAGGATGACATCGCCGCCGGCCGCGCCCTGCGCGGTAAAAAACATGATCGCCGTGTAATGCCCGACCGCGCGCACGGTGAGATCGAAGTTGATGCCGAGCGAGCGCTTCATCTTCGGCCAGTCGAGCGCATCGGCCAAAGGCGCCGCCGCACCCATCTCGCGGGCGATCCGCACGGCAATCACGAGGCCCAGTACAGCGCCGGCCCACTCGGCAATCAGCGCAGCATAGCCGACGCCGGCAACCCCATGGTCGAACCAGAGTACGAGCACGATCGCCAGCACCATATTCAGCACGTTGATCACGAGCTGAACGAAGAACGCGACGCCCGCGCGCCCAAGTCCGATGTACCAGCCGAGCAGGGCGAAGTTGATCAACCCCGCCGGTGCCGCCCAGATGCGGATCGAGAAATAGGTCTGCGCTGCGGCTTCGACCTGCGACGACGCCCCGATCAGCCAGAAGGCGGCCTTCGCGATCGGCCCCTGCAGGATCAGCATGACGATCCCGAAGAACACCGCGACACCGAGCGCGCGCAGAAGATGCCCCGCGACTTCGCGGCCATCGCGGGCGCCATAGGCCTGGGCCGTCAGCCCCGTCGTCCCCATGCGCAGGAAGCTGAACGTCCAGTAGAGGACGCTGAAAATGACGCCGCCGATGCCGACCGCGCCGATCAGGTGCGCCTGGCCGAGCTGCCCTACGACCGCCGTATCGACGAAGCCGATCAGCGGCACGGTGGCGTTGGAGAGCATGATGGGGACGGCGATCCCCAGCAGGCTGGCGTGCGTGACGCTCTCGCCTGGCGCCTCGGCCTTCGCGCGGTCAGACATCAGATCGGCGTTCCCCGCATGGCCACGCTGGCCGTCGCCTCAGCGGCGCGTGTCGTCTGGCTTGTTGGAGAAAAGACCGAAAAGCCGGACGATGAGCCAGATAGGTATGACCACCACGGCGCCGATCAGGAAATATCCGAAAACCGTCTCGACGGCCCCGAATCCCAGATCGGAGATGCGCTGGATCAGACGGCGAATGTGATAGAGGATCTCATCCGGCCGAATATTGAGAGCGGAAAGCACCACCCCGACGATGATCGAGATCACCACCAGCCGGATGATTACGGCCAGGGGGTTGCCGCCAAAAATGCGATTGCGATCCATTCGGGCTCTCCAGCACCTTTGCCGTCGATCAGCCATCGGAACGGCGGCAGGCCGAAACATCTACCGCCCCTGGCCCTCCAGGCAAGTGCTATGTCCCGCGCCGCGCCGGGGCACCGGCCAAAGGGCTCAATAGCACCCTAAAACATTGGTAATGATGCCTGCTGCGACAGTAATTTCCTTGTTCTGGGTAATTGTTTGTGGCAGGGAACAGCCTGTCGGGCGCAGGGGATCGCATTTCATTGATCCCTTTTCTCGACATAGGTACCGTTTGATTAGCTCGTTGAACGAGTAGCCCGCCTTTCCCTGCGCTCATAGTGAATGCGCCGCCTTCTCTGCGGAGGCCCAGGCGCGACCGAACGCAGTGACGGAGGTTCTTGTTGCACCCCACGACCTTTGCTGAGCTCGGGCTCAGCAGCAAAGTGCTCGCCGCCATCGAGGCCGCGGGTTACGCGTCTCCGACGCCCATTCAAGCTGAGGCCATTCCTGTCGCGATGACAGGCCGCGACGTGCTTGGGATCGCACAGACCGGCACCGGCAAGACGGCCTCCTTCACCCTGCCGATGATCGCGCGCCTCGAGACGGGACGCGCGCGTGCCCGCATGCCGCGCTCGCTCATTCTCGCACCGACGCGCGAACTCGCCGCCCAGGTGGCGCAGAGCTTCGAGAAGTATGGCGTCAATCACAAGCTGACCGTCGCGCTGCTTATCGGCGGCGTCTCGATGGACGATCAGGTGCGCAAGCTCGACCGTGGCGTCGACGTGCTGATCGCAACACCCGGCCGTCTGCTCGACCACTTCTCGCGTGGCCGGGTCATGCTGATGGGCGTCGAGATCCTGGTGATCGACGAAGCCGATCGCATGCTCGACATGGGCTTCATCCCGGACATCGAGAAGATCTGCAAGTTGCTTCCGCCGCGCCGGCAGACACTCTTCTTCTCGGCGACCATGCCGCCCGAGATCACACGCCTTGTCGACCAGTTCCTGAAAGACCCCGTACGTATCGAGGTCGCGCGCCCGGCCACCACGGCGAAGACGATCACGCAGGCCTTCAAGTTCTGCGCGTCGATGGAGGACCGCGACAAGCGTGTCGTCCTGCGCGAGCTGTTGCACGATCTCGACGTCAAGAACGCGATCATCTTCTGCAACCGCAAACGTGACGTTGCGATCCTCCTGAAATCCCTTCTCAAGCATGGCTTCAGTGCCGGCGCGATCCACGGCGATCTCGATCAGACGACGCGCATGGCGACGCTCGATGCTTTTCGCGAGGGACGCATCCAGCTCCTTGCCGCATCCGATGTTGCCGCGCGTGGCCTCGACATCCCCGACGTCAGTCATGTGTTCAACTACGACGTTCCCTG
>JAEYYJ010000002.1 GCA_023430845.1 Pseudomonadota bacterium | reverse complement strand
CCTTCGGCAGCGAGCACTTCCTCGACAAGCGGCAGAATGATGTGAAGCTGTTTGCGCGGCAGGACGACGACGCCATCGGCATCACCGATCACCACATCGCCCGCTTCGACCGAAACGCCGCCGATGATGATCGGCAGGCCAACGCGCCCCGGGCCGCTGCGTACGCATGAGTTCGGCGTGATGCCACGCGCGAACACGGGCAACCCGACAGGCGCAATGCCGGCAATGTCGCGTGCCATGCCATCGATGACGATCGCGGCAGCGCCTTTGCCCTTCGCTACCATCGTGACGTTGTCACCGACGACGGCGGACTGCGCGAACCCTTCCGATGCGGCCATGATCACGTCACCCGGCTGCGCGAGGGCGACGGCTGCGAGGATGGCGAGATTGTCGTTGGGGCCGGTCTCGCAGGGTAGTGCCGTGCCTAGAAAGAATGCGTTCCCCGGATCGATGGCCTTAATGGCCGCATCGAGTGCGCCGCGTCCCTGCATGGCATCGACGGCCTGCCCGGTCTGCACGCCTTTGAGGCGGCCGAGCGTGAAGGCGTCGGGGCGTTGCCACATGCGGCGGACGGTCAGTAATGGCGGGTCTTTCAGCATAAATGGACCTTTGCTTCAGTGGCGGGGGGACCTCGAAGGATCGGCCTTGGTTTCCTCGCGGGCTATGTAATCACCTTGCTGCGTGGCTCCACGATTTCGAACATGCGCTCGAAGGCGTCGAGGAGTGAGAAAAGGGCGGTAACCTTGGATGGATCACCGGAGATCTGGATCGTGCCCGCGGCGATCGCGGCATCGAAGGTCGTTTTTTCGGAAATGACGGCGTCGAGATCCGTCCGCTTCAGCGTCGCTGTCGCATCGGGCGCATTTGACAGGCGCCGCGGTGAGGTCGACATGGCGGCGTTCGAGACGATGATGCAGAACTTCTCGCCGGTGTCGCTGAAGATCCAATTCTGTGTCGTACGAAAGCCCTCTGCCTTGGGTCCGTTCAGCCGTACGGCTAGATAATCGAAGAGTTGATCGGTCGGGAGTGCGCGCAGAATGTGGGGGCCGATCGCGGAACGTGACGGGACCTTCGGCATGCCGGCGCGCAGTTCTAAGGCACCGAAGAGATAGGCATTCCGCCACGTCGCGCTCTCGGAAAGATAACCGAGCTGCTCGAAGGTATCGGCCAGCAGGCTGCGCGCCGCGGCATTGGCCGGCTCCGCAAAGACGAGATGCGAAAGCACCTGCGCGACGAAACGAAATTCGCCCTTGTCGAAGTCCGCCCGCGCGCGCTGAAGAATAGCGTCGGCGCCGCCCATGTACTCGACCATCTTGCGGCCCGTCTCGACGGGCGGAAGCGGATCCAAATTGGCGGGATTGGCGTCGTACCAGCCGAGATAGTGCTGATAGATGGCCTTGGCATTGTGCCGGATGTGGCCGTAATAGCCGCGCGTCGCCCATGTGCCTTCGAGGGACTTCGGCGTACCGATCTGCTCGGCGATTTCGGCCGGCTTCAGGCCGTGGTTCATCAAGCGCACAGTTTGATCGTGGGCGTAGCGGGAGAGATCGCGCTGCGCTTCGAGATGACCGATGACGCGCTCGCGTCCCCATGTGGGCCAATGGTGCTGGCCGCAGAGAGCTTCCGCGTCGTCGCCCCAAAGATCTAGCGCCTCCTGGATGTACTTCGACCAGTCGAGTGAGTTGCGCACTTGCGAGCCGCGGAAGGGCAGCAGGTTGTGGAAGTTGTGCGTCGCGTTCTCGGCGAGGTTCAGCACTTTGAAGGTCGGCAGATAGAAGTGCATCTCCGCCGGCGCTTCCGTCTCCGGCGCCATCTGGAAGACGAATTCGACGCCATCGATCGTGCGCGTCTCGCCGGTACGCGTGATGATGTCGTTCGGTGGCACGAGAGCGACGCGGCCGGCGCTGATCGCCTTGCCGAGCCCGCAGTCGACCTGCTGCGCGGGGCCGCGCGGCAGCAACCCGCCGAACTGATACTGCGCGCGCCGCAGCATGGCGTCCCCTGCGATCACGTTCTCGGAGACAGTGTGCTCCATGAACTGATCCGGCGCGATGACCGGGACTTTCCCCGCGGCAACATCCTTGGGATCGACCACGCCAGCCGCGCCACCCCAGTGGTCGACGTGCGTGTGCGTGTAGATGAGGCCTGCAACCGGACGTTCGCCGCGATGGCTGCGATAGAGGGCTAACGCTGCGCGCGCCGTCTCCGTGCAGGTCAGCGCGTCGATGACGACGACGCCCGTCTTGCCTTCGACAAGGGTCATATTGGCGATGTCGAAGCCGCGCACCTGATAGACGCCGGGGACGACCTCGAACAGCCCGTGGATGGTGTTGAGGCGGGCCTGACGCCAGAGGCTGGGATTGACCGTCGGCGGGGCGGCTTCCTCGCGCTGGAAGCTGTAGGTCTTCATCGTCCAGACGGCGCGCCCCGTATCGCCGACGATGTGCGCATCCTCGATCGTACCGAGAAACCCGCGCCGGGCGTCGTCGAAATCGCCCGTGTCGGCAAAGGGCAGTGCATCGAGGACCGCAGCATTTTGCCGAACGACGGCAGCAGAGGCCGGTTTCGGCCCCTCAGGCGCCGAACCTTCGGATGCAGCCATGGACGTTTCCTCACGGGCTGGGGGGCGTCGGACTTGCCACGGTCTACCGGGGCCGCCGATGCCGTTTTTTGTTCTTGGAACGCAGTCAACTAGCCCGTGAGCGGACGGTCAACGGCATTCGCAGCAGAGCAGGCGTGAAGAGTTCAGTCCTTGGCGCGCTCGACGTAGGAGCCGTCCTCGGTCATGACCACGATCCGTGTGCCGGACTCGATGTGAGGCGGCACCATGACGCGGGCGCCGTTGGAGAGCTTGGCCGGCTTGTACGACGAGGAGGCCGTCTGCCCCTTCACGACCGGGTCGGCTTCCACGATCTCGAAAATCACGCGCTGCGGAAGCTCGATCGCGACGGGGTTGCCCTCGAAGAGCTTGATCGAGCAGCGCATGTTTTCGACCAGCCACTGGGCAGAATCCCCCAGGAGGTCCTTCGGCACCACGATCTGCTCGAAGGACTCGGGCTCCATGAAATTGAAGCCCATTTCGTCCTCATAAAGATAGTCAAAGTCCTTCTCGTCGAGGAAGGCGCGCTCGACTGATTCCGTGGTGCGATAGCTTTTGACGATCTTCACGCCATCGGAGATGCGGCGCATGTCGATGTGCGTCGTCGGGGTGCCCTTGCCGGGGCGGATGCTCTCGGCCTTCAGGACCGTGCAGAGATCGCCGTCGATCTCGAGAACATTGCCTTTGCGGACCTCACTTGCGATAACCTTGACCACGAAACCGTTCTCCGTCCATTTCCCCGCGTGGGGCCGCCAAAAAAATCGTCGTTTGGCGGGCTTCATAGCTGTTTCGGGGCGCGAGGCCAAGTCGGACCCCGTGGCGAGGACCGTTCAGACCCTATGACCGAGCGTCCATGGTGGCATCCGGACAAGCACGCCGACCGGCGGCCGTACCTCCTTGCGCGGGGCCGGATCAAAGCAACGTTTCGGGCTTGGTTCGAGGATCGGGGCTTCGTCGAGGTGGAGACCAGCGCCTTGCAGGTTTCGCCGGGCAACGAGGCGCATCTGCACGCCTTTTCGACCGAATTCCGCACCGAAGCGGGCCGAAGTTCTCCCCTGTATCTCCATACGTCCCCGGAATTTGCCTGCAAGAAGCTGCTGGCGGCGGGCGAGCGGCGGTTGTTCACGTTCGCGCCCGTCTACCGGAATCGCGAGCGCGGGGCCCTGCACCATCCCGAGTTCACCATGCTGGAGTGGTATCGGGCGGGGGAGCCGTATGAGGTCTTGATGCGCGACAGTGCCGAGTTGTTGGCGCTGGCTGCTGCTGCCGCGGAGACCGATATCCTCACGTATCGCGATGAGCCGGTCGATCCATCCGCTCCGCCGGAGCGGTTGACTGTTGCCGAGGCTTTCCGCCGTCACGCCCGGATCGATCTGCTGGCGACACTTGGCGGTGAGGTGCCCGATCGCGACGGGCTCGCCGCCCAGGCGCTCGGCGTCGGCGTACGCGTCGCGGATGACGATACCTGGTCCGACATTTTCAGCCGCGTGATCGTCGATTGCGTCGAGCCGCGTATCGGACGCGGGCAGGCGACGATTCTCATGGAGTATCCGACGGTCGAGGCGGCGCTGGCGCGGCCGTCGCCGAACGACCCGCGCGTTGCCGAGCGCTTCGAACTTTATGCCTGCGGGGTCGAGCTCGCGAATGCCTTCGGCGAGTTGACCGATCCGGCCGAGCAGCGCCGCCGCTTCGAGATGGAGATGGCGGAAAAGGAGCGCGTGTACGGT
>JAEYYJ010000142.1 GCA_023430845.1 Pseudomonadota bacterium | reverse complement strand
GAAACTCTCCTCGCCGGCCTCGACGAGATCGTGATCGATGCCGACGGCGCCGAACTCATTGATGATGACGGCCGTGCGCGCGAGTTTCGGCGACTTGAGCAAATGCGCGAGAAGCGTGGTCTTACCGCTGCCGAGAAAGCCGGTCAGGACGGTGATGGGGATCATGGCGGCATGATCTCGATTGGCGCAATGCGCACGCGGCTCGGCCGGAAGTCGGGATCGACGCTCGAACGGAGCACGCGAAGGAGGCCGTTGACGGAGCCCGCGACGCGCTCTCTCCCATCGACGGTGATAGTCCAGCGAAATGGAACGCCGGGTGCAGCGCGGGCAATGCGTACCACATGCCCTTCGATCTCTACGAGGATGCCGCCGCCCGCGTCGCACCGTACTGTGCCGCTGCGTTTCCAGAGCGCTAGGCTCGACGCAAGTAGCCGCGCCAGAGCTGCCATCATCTCATCTGCTTCGGCGTTGCTCACAGCATCGGCCCCGCGACGATCTCGGCCGGTATCTTGCGCTTCAAATATTGCCCGTCACCGGGCTTGCCGAGGTAGCGCCCGTTCTCGACCTTGACCGTGCCGCGCAGCATGGTGAGCACGGGCCAGGCATTGATCTCATGGCCCTCCCACGGTGTGAAGTCGGTCTGATGGAGTTCGGACGCCGTGATGTTGCCGCGCCGTGTCGGGTCGAGGATGGTGATGTCGGCATCGCTACCGACAGCGATCGCGCCTTTGCGCGGATAAAGGCCCATGATCTTCGCGGCGTTCGTCGAAACGAGATCGACGTACCGCGAGAGCGAGTAGCCGCGGCGGGTGACCATCTCCGTGTACATGACGGCAAGACGCGGCTCGACGCCGGAGTTGCCCCCGGTCGTGTCGTCGATGCGGCGGCCGAGTGTTTTTTCCTTCAGCGTGCAGCAAAGATCATCGGTGGCGACGCAGTTGATCGCACCATCGAGTGTGCCGGCCCACAGCGCCTGCCGGTCGGCCTCGGTCTTGAGCGAAGGATAGGTGTGGTAGATCTGGCCATTAGGCCGTTTGTAGTCCTCGGCGGTGTAGAGCATGTACTGGTGCAGGCTCTCGCCGTAGATCGGTAACCCCTTGGCGCGCGCCTCGCGGATAGCCGCAACGCCGGTGCCCGCCGAGACGTGCATCATGTAGAGCGCGCAACCGGGTACGCTTTCAGCGAGGCGGATCACGCGGCGGAAGCTGATGTCCTCCGAAAGCTGGCTGTGCACCTCCGCCATGTTCTCGAAGCCCGTGCGGCCCTCGCGGATGAGCTTGGCGTACATGTGCATGACGAGGTCGTTGTCCTCGGCATGAATGACACCAAGGCCGCCCTCCTTGGCGATGACCTTGAACACCTCCCACATATCGCCGAGATCGACCATGCGATCGTGTCGGTGGGGCACGATGTTGGTCGTGAAGATCTTGATCGTCGGGTATCCGGCCTGAATGGCCTCGCCCAAACCCCGCACGACCGCCTCCGGCGGCTCGCTCTGCAACATGAGGTGGTAGGCCCAGTCGCAGGATGCCTTGCCCTTGAACTGAGCATCGCGGGCCTCGATGCCGCCCTCCACCGAGCCGGCCGAGTCGACATAGGCGAAGTCGAGCAGAGTCGTGGTGCCGCCATAAAGCGCCGCCATGCCGACATGATCCGGCCCGCGTGTATAGTATGTCGGCCCCTCCGGTGTCGCGAACGGATGCTGCATGTGTACGTGGGGGTCCACTCCGCCCGGCATGACGATCCGGCCCGTGGCATCAATGATCCGGCCAGCTTGCGTGCCGAGCACATCGGGAGCGGCGACGGCGGCGATAGTCTCGCCCTTGATCCCGATATCGGCCTTGGCAACACCCTCGGGCGTGACGACGTCCCCGCCGCGAATGATGATATCGAGCATGTTTGCCTCCCCGGTGGCTCAATAGTCGAGGGCATCATGTCATGGGGTGCTGCCAACTCAAGCGCTTATGCATTTCCGGCGCTGGACAGGCGCGCGAGCCCAGCATAGCCCTATGAGGAGATGTCCGGCGCCGGAGTTGCCGGCTAACAGGATGCGCAGCACATGAACAAGATTACGCATGGATCGCACTGGGGCGCCTTCACGGCTGTCGTCGAGGATGGGCGGCTCGTCGACGTCGAGCCTGCCGCGCGCGACGTCAATCCGTCGCCGATCCTGCGCGGCATGCCGGACGCGCTCTATCACGGTGTGCGTGTCGCGCGGCCTGCGAACCGCAAGAGCTGGCTCGAGAAGGGGTACAAGGCGGGTGGAGAAGGACGCGGCGCCGAGCCTTTTGTCGAAGTGCCCTGGGACGAGGCGCTCGACATCATTGCGGGCGAGCTGAAGCGCATCAAGACTGCATATGGCAACGAGGCGATCTTCGCCGGTTCCTATGGCTGGTCGAGTGCCGGGCGCTTCCACCATGCCAAGACACAGCTCCAGCGCTTCATGAATTGCTTCGGCGGGTTCACCGGCCAGAAGCACAGCTACTCGCTCGCTGCCGGTCTCGCGATCCTGCCGCACATCCTCGGCGATCATCGCACGCTCCGCAATCTCTCCTCATGGGATGGCATTGCGGAGCATTCGAAACTGTTCCTTGCGTTCGGCGGCTGCGGCACGAAGAATGCGCAGGTCGAGCCCGGCGGTTCGGGTGAGCATACGGCAGGACCGTGGCTCGAGCGGCTCGCGAACAATGGCGTCGAGATCATCTCGATCACGCCCGTGCGCGAGGACACACCCGAGATCGCGCGCGCGACATGGCTGCCGATCCGCCCCAATACCGACGTCGCCTTGATGATCGGCCTCGCGCACACGCTCGTCAGCGAGGGCCTGCACGACAAGGATTTTCTTGCGCGCTATTCGGTCGGCTTCGAGCCGTTCGAGCGCTATCTGCTCGGATCGGATGACGGCACGCCGAAGACCGCCGAATGGGCATCGGAGATCACGGGTATCCCTGCGGACAAGATCCGCAATCTTGCGCGCCGCATGGCCGCCGTGCGCACGATGATCGCGACGAGCTATTCGCTTCAGCGCGGCGATCACGGCGAGCAGACATTCTGGATGACGGCGGTGCTCGGCGCCATTCTCGGGCAGGTCGGACTGCCCGGCGGCGGCTTCGGATTCGGTTATGGCTCCATGCACGGCCAGGGCAATCCGGTGACGGTTTATTCTGCGCCGGCGCTTTCGGCAGGCAGCAATCCGACGGGCAGTTTCATTCCTGTCGCGCGCATCTCGGACCTGCTGCTCAATCCGGGCAAGACCTATGCCTTTGACGGTGAGGATCGCGTCTATCCCGATACGCGCATGATCTATTGGTGCGGCGGTAATCCGTTCCACCATCATCAGGACCTGAACCGCCTCATCGAGGCTTGGCGGCGGCCGGAGACGATCATCGTGAACGAGCCCTGGTGGACGTCGACCGCGCGCTTTGCCGATATCGTGCTGCCTGCGACGACCACACTCGAGCGCAATGACATCGGTGCCAGCTCGCGCGATCGTTTCATCATCGCCATGAAGAAGGCTGTCGATCCAGTCGGCGAGGCGCGCAACGATTACGACATCTTCCGCGGTCTCGCACGCAAGGTCGGCGTGGAGAAAGCCTTCACGGAAGGACGCGAGGAAATGGACTGGCTGCGCCATATCTACGAGGTGGCGCGCCAGGATGCGGCGCGGGTCGATGTGGAGCTGCCGAACTTCGACGTCTTCTGGGAACAGGGCCACGCCGAGAGCCCTGTTCCGGCGAAGCCCCACACCGTGCTCGCGGATTTTCGCGCCGAACCGGCGGCGAAAAAACTGAAGACGCCATCAGGAAAGATCGAGATCTACAGCGAGCGCATTGCCGGTTTCGGTTATGACGACTGCCCCGGCCATCCCGTGTGGATGGAGCCGCTGGAGTGGCTCGGTTCCGACAAGGCGCAGGCCTATCCGCTGCACATGATCTCGAACCAGCCTGCAGGCAAGCTCCACTCGCAGATGGACTTCGCAGGTGAGAGCCTCTCGCTCAAAATCAATGGCCGCGAGCCGGTGCTGATCCATCCCGACGATGCGGCTCAGCGCGGGATCGCCCAGCACGACATCGTCCGCGTGTTCAACGAGCGCGGTGCGACGCTTGCAACTGCCGTGCTCTCGGATGGGGTCATGCCGGGCGTCATCCGGCTTTCGACAGGCGCCTGGTACGATCCCAAGGAGCCGGGCCGCATCGGCGCGCTCGACAAGCACGGCAATCCGAACATGCTGACGCCCGACAAGGGAACGTCGAAGCTCGGCCAGGGGCCGATCGCACACACGGCGCTCGTCGAGATCGAGCGTTTCGATGGCGATCCGGGCGAGGTCACGGTCTTTGCGCCGCCGCCGCTCGAAAAGGCAGGGCAGGTCCAATGACGGCCAACGGCGCGATCATTCCCTCCTTCGATCTCACTGGAAAGCAGGCCCTCATCACGGGCGGCAGCCGCGGCATCGGGCTTGCGGCGGCGGAAGCGCTGGCGGCGTTCGGCGCCCATGTAACGCTGTTGGCGCGGCCATCGGCGGACTTGAACGAGGCAGTCGAGCGATTGAGAGGCGATGGCCGCAGCGCCGACGCACTCGAGCTCGACGTGAACGATACAGCGGGCGTGCGCGCGGCGATCGCAGAGCGTGAGCCGTACGCCGTTCTGATCAACAATGCGGGCACCAATCAGCCCGTGACATTCCTGGATGT
Organism: Pseudomonadota bacterium; assembly: GCA_023430845.1. Taxonomy (GTDB): domain Bacteria; phylum Pseudomonadota; class Alphaproteobacteria; order Rhizobiales; family Hyphomicrobiaceae. The sequence continues at coordinate 833 of JAEYYJ010000142.1, read as the reverse complement.
CACCGAGGATCAGTACGATACGATCATGACGCTCAATGTGCGCGCCGCGTATTTCGTCGCGCAGGCCGTGGCGCAGCGGCTCGTCGCCGCCGGCCTGTCTGGCTCGATCATCAATGTGTCGTCGCAGATGGGGCATGTCGGCGCCGCGACCCGCACGGTCTACTGCGCCTCGAAGTGGGCCATGGAGGGCATGACGCGCGCCATGGCCGTCGATCTTGCACCACGCGGCATCCGCGTGAACACGCTCTGCCCGACGTTCGTCGAGACCCCACTCGCGCGCCGCATGCTCGCCAACGAGAAGTTCCGTAGCGAGGTGCTGACCAAGATCAAGTTGGGCCGCCTCGGTCAGGTCGGCGATCTCACCGGCGCGTTCGTCTACCTCGCTTCCGATGCTTCGTCGCTGATGACGGGTACGTCGATGATCATCGACGGTGGCTGGACGGCCGATTGAAGCGCGCGCTCAGTAGTTGGTGACGCGCTGGCAACTGCCGCGGCCGGCTTTGCCTTGGCGGCGCTTGCGCTCGAGCTCACGATTGCATCGCCGCTCGGCGCGATTACAGGCCCAGCTTTTCTTCACTGCCGAGGCATGACCATCAGCCATCATTTTGCCGGATGGGTCCCATGCGATGTAATAGCATTTGGCCCGTGCCTCCGCGGGCTGGCTCATCATCATGTTGCCGGCCACGATCGACGCGATGGTAGCTGCGCCGAGCATCAGTGTTCGTCCAAGCATTTTCCGCTCCTCTGGATTGGGGACCACGATGAGTCCTGCCCGTTCGTCGCGGAATGGAGCCGGAAGGTTCAATGACCTGACCGGGCCCGTAAAATTGTTC